>JBBQEG010000067.1:0-17875 GCA_038320495.1 Opitutales bacterium
ACCGCATCGATGGAGGCATCCGGACCTCTCCCCCCTGTCAACGCCTTCAGCTCTTCCATCACGTCCATCCCTGAGTGGATCGTTAACGCTCCGGCCGCTTCCGCCATGGCCCGCCGCTCGGGGAGCGAATCGATGCCAATAACCTTGGCCGCCCCCAGCAGAAACGCACTTCGGATGGCAAACTGCCCCACCGGCCCGCAGCCCCAGACCGCCACCACGCTCCGTCCCGGGACTATGTCACACGCTTCCGCCGCCATGTAACCGGTCGGAAAGATGTCCGAGAGAAACAGGACCTTGTCGTCCGGCAGGTCGTTTTCAATTTTGATCGGGCCCACATCCGCATGCGGCACGCGCGCGTACTGCGCCTGCCCACCCGCATATCCGCCGGTCATGTGGGAGTAACCAAAAATGCCCGCCGGCGGGAACCCCATCGCCGTTTCCGCCACGTGCCAGTTGGGGTTGGTGTTATCGCAAACTGAATACTGCTGGCGCACGCAATGCGTGCACTTCCCGCAGGATATTGTGAACGGTACGACGACCCGATCCCCCACTTTCAATGTCTTCACCTGCGGGCCGATTTCGACCACTTCGCCCATAAACTCATGCCCCAAGATATCGCCCTTCTCCAGCGTTGGGATATATCCGTTATAGAGATGAATGTCCGAGCCGCAGATCGCCGTCGACGTGATCTTTACGATGCAGTCACGCGGGCGCAAAATCCGGGGATCATCGACCCGCTGGACTTCCACATTGCGCTTTCCCATCCAGACGAGCGCCTTCATTTTTTTCCTTTCTGGCGGCGCTGCGGACCGCCCACGGGTTGCCCTTTGATCGTCGGGATCTCCCCCGCTTCCATCAAGGCTTTGAAGCGGCGCAGCGCATCATAAACCTGCGACCCCGCGGAATCACGCGTGAGTTTCGCCACCATGGCGCCGAGCGTGCCGCCCGGCGGATTATACTCCAGCGCGACGGTGACCTCGGTCCCTTCGTCGCCGGGGGCGTTCTCGAAACGCACCGATCCGGCATTTTGCACATCTGCGCCGTCGCGCGAGCGCCAAGCGATCAGCCGATCCGGCTCGTCGTTGATGACAAGAGCGGTCCACTCGACTCGCTTGCTCCCCGGCGCGCTGACGGACCAGTGCGACTCGTCCGGGGAAGGTGCCGTGATTGAAACGGGGTGATTGATCACCTGCATCAGATTAGGAAGGTCTCGCCAAAAAGCATAAAGCTCCGCGGCTGGTTTCCGGACAGTTACCGCCAGGACGATTTTAATTCCACGATTCCCCGGAACCGCGATTTTGGCGCGAGAATAGTTTTTTCCAGCTCTCGCGCGCCTCGCTGCAGCTGGTCGGATGTTTCTCTCTGATATGGCCATCCATCACCATAGCCAGCCGCACCAATGTTGCTATGGGGCAATCGCCGATCCTGGCAGCGGAGGGGGCGCGAACAGCACCATCGGACTTCGGAGACTACCGGCTCGGCGGAAAAACCCGCGGTCCCTCCGGGCGACGCGGGGCGGATTCGCGAACGAATGGCATTAATCACCTGACATTTTTGTCAGAATTGATGTGTCTCCTTGTCCCCAGCGGTTCGCCCGCTTCTGCTTCGTCCCGTCGCCTACCCCTCCAGCTCTGCTTTGCGACCCTCGCTTCGAATGATTCCGTCTTCATCGGCCGCGTTTTGGCGCGGTGCCTTAGTCGCGCTCGTCGCGGCCCTCATCTGGATCGCCCATTTCGATCGATGGTCGTTGGACAGCTGGCAGCTTCCGACGGATTATGTCGGTGACGCGCATGAGACCCTTGCACGGCTGAAAGCTGCGTCGGAGGGCGATATCATTCCGCTCCGCTCCCAAGTCATCAGCCGCCTCGGTGCGCCCTTTGGTGCTCATTGGAATGCGTATCCGACTCCGGACAAACCATTGATGCTCGCATTGGGCGGTTTGGTACACGCCGTTGGACTATATGGAGCGGCCAATCTCGGACTGCTGCTCGCCCAAGTGTCCGCAGCGCTTGCCTTCTACTTGGTCGCGCGCTGGCTGCGCTGTCGGTGGGAATGGGCCGCAGCGGGCTCGCTGTTGTTTGCCTATACCTATCATACCTTTCATCGCGGGCTGGCCCACTTCTCCCTGATTTTCACGTGGACGATTCCCTTGGGATTACTCGCCGTCTGGCTTATCGCCCGCAGTCAACGTCTTGAGTGGCGCCGCCCGGGAGCGATCGTTTGCCTCGGGGCCGGCGTCGCGCTCGGCAGCGCTAATCCGTACAATCTATTTTTTTGGTTCCAACTGATCGGCTGGGCTCTCGTCCTCCAGTCACTCGGCGGTCGCCGCAAACCCAACCTGCAAATCGGCTTCGCCACGATCGGAATCGCCTTGGCGGCGTTCCTGATCGTTCATGCGGAGCGGTGGCTATATACGGACGATTCCGATGCGCTGCCCCTGCTCACTCGCAATTATAGCGGCACCGAGATTTATGCTTTGAAGGCGGTTGAAATGGTGATTCCCCCGCCCTTTCACCGGTGGGACTGGCTGGCTTTTTTTGGTCACCGCTATTCTCGGTGGTCGGAATGGCGCGGCGAAGCCTTTCTTCCGTATCTCGGTTTGGTCGGAATTGCCGGCGCGATCTGGCTCGCGGTCACCATGGTGCGCAGCATCGTCCGACGCCGACCGCTTCCCGGCCACACCTTGTCGATTGGTTGGATCCTGGCCTACGCCAGTCTGGGCGGAGTGACCAATTTTCTGGCCTTGTTCGCCGAGTTTCAGACTTTCCGAGCGACCAACCGAGCGGCGATTTTCATCTCAGCCATCGTTCTCTTCTTCCTCGCGGTTCGTTTATCCCACGCAACGCGGAATTGGCCTGGGTGGCTCCGGCTAAGCGCGGCCATGCTTGTTGCGGGCATCGGCGTTTTTGAACAACTACCGGGTTCGGCCAGTCGTTCCGACATGGCGACCATAGCCCGGGCCGTCAAAGCCGATGCGGCGTTCGGTCGGGCACTCGAGGCGCAATTGCCGCCCGGAGCCATGGTGTTTCAGCTGCCGGTGATCGGCTTTCCGGAAATTGTCCCTCCGTATCAGCTTGCTGATTACGAACACTTCCGTCCCTACCTCACGACCAACCACCTCCGGTTCAGTTATGGCGCCCCCAAATACCGTGCGCGCGGCCGGTGGCAACGAGACCTTGAGGGGATGCCGCTTGAAACCTTGATTCCGACGTTGGAATCCCACGGCTTCGCCGCCCTCTATTTAAACCGAAAAGGATTTAAAGATGGCGCGGAACAATTGCTGGAGGATGTAAAGAAACTGGGCTATCACGCCCTGATCCAATCGGAAAATGGACGCCAGATCGCCATTCCCCTCCGCGCCGCGAATCATCCGCAGCCGCCATTTGCATGCGCGTTGACCGTGGGCAGCGGCTGGCACCTGCGACCCGATGCAGGCGTGCGCTGGGCTTTCGAGGACGCGTCCCTTTCCTACTTCAATCCTCACTCCCAGCCGACTCCGCTAAATTTAAAGCTGACGCTCGTCGGGATTTCGCCGCGGCTGATCACAATCGAACATGACGGCAAAACAGTTCGCGACGTTGAAATCGGACCCGATCCCACGGAAATCCAGTTGCCCGGTCACCTCCTGCAACCCGGGATAAACCGCTTCAAGCTCCGCTGTCCGACCGGTCCGACTCGCGCTGGCTCGGGTTCCAATCGGCAGTTGCGGTCTTTCGGCTTGAAGGAGTCCCGAGTAACCCCGTCCTTTCCAGTAGCGGAAATACCGACCAACCCGGCCGCACCAACGAGACCACCGCGGCTCGCAGGAAACGCTCCGGCAGACCCGAATTAAGCGTCCGCCGGCTTTCAGACTACGACGCGGGGCGACGTCGGGTTCGACTTCGTCTTTGCCTCGGAAGAATACAGTGAATACGTTAACTTATTCAACGACCTGTTTGCGTTCTATATCAATGGGGAGAACGTTGCGCTGGTTCCCGGCACCGTCGATCCCATCTCGGTGCAAAACATCAACGCAACGACGAATAGTCACTACTTCATCAACCATGATTACACGACGATCCCTGTCTCGCCGTCCCCGTTTAATTTTTCGTCCGACGGATTCACGAGCGTCCTGACCACAGCGATCTTAAATTTGGAGCCAGGAACTCATAGCGTTCGAATTGCAATAGCGGACGGAGAAGCCGACAACCTCGGTGATTCCAGATACTAACTAACGCGCCCGGCAAGTCAGACGGGATACGTTGAGCCTTCTGCAAACCGAACTGCAAACCGAGCGCACCTTCCATCGTGAAACCCTTCCGGGTCGCCCCTCTCATCGGCTTTGTCGCCGTCACCTTCGTCGCTGCCGCAATTGGCTCCGCCGCGACGTTTCAAAGTGTCGGCACATGGTACCAGACCCTGCAGAAGCCCACCTGGAATCCGCCCAGCGCAGTCTTCAGCCCGGTTTGGACGCTTCTATACATTGCGATGTCGATCGCCGCCTGGCGGGCCTGGCGGACCTTCGCACCGGGTGCCGGCGGCACTGTGATCCGGCTCTATGGTGCGCAGCTGATCCTGAACGCCCTTTGGTCGATCCTGTTTTTTGGAATGCGACGGCCTGATTTGGCCCTGATCGACATCATTGCCCTTTGGATCCTTCTCGTCCTCGGGTTGGTGCGATTCTGGCCTCTGGATCGCGTCGCGGGAATGCTGTGGGCCCCTTACGTGGCTTGGGTGTCGTTCGCGGCGGTCCTGAACTTCACAATCTGGCAGCTGAATCGCTGAGTCAGGCCCAGCGTCGCGGTGACCGCTTGCGGTCCACCGCCGCTTTCTTTTCGCTGAGAGCCATGTCCACGCTCTCCTCGCCCCAAGTTCACAACGTTATTCGCTGGGGTATTATTGGTTGCGGCGATGTTACCGAGGTGAAAAGCGGCCCGGGTTTGCAGCAGACCAACGGTTCGAAGCTCGTCGCCGTCATGCGCCGCAACGGGCCCCTCGCCGCGGACTACGCTCGGCGTCACGGCGTGGCTCGCTGGTACGATGATGCCAGCGCCCTCGTGAATGACCCGGAGGTCGACGCCATCTATATAGCCACGCCGCCAGGCGCCCACGAAGTCGGCGTCGTGCTCGCCGCCCGAGCAGGGAAGCCCGTTTATGTGGAAAAGCCGATGGCCCGAAACACCACGGAATGCGACGCCATGATCGCGGCGTGTACCGCAGCCCAACAGAAACTGTTTGTCGCGTACTATCGCCGCGCGCTTCCGCGCTTTCTCAAGATCCAGGAGATCCTCGGTAACGGCACGCTGGGACGACTGACCGCCGTGAACTATCGTCAGTCCACGCCCTTGCCGTTGAACGCAGATTTGTCCAAAGGCGGCTGGCGCCTTGCAGTGGAAAACTCCGGTGGCGGTCTGCTTCTCGACCTCGGTTCACACGTGATCGACCTGCTCGACTTTTATTGTGGCCCTCTGCCGATCGAGCAGGTCCACGGTCACGCCGCACGCGTGAGCGCCGACAGTGAAGCGGAGGACGCGGTCACGATGACCTTCCTGACGCGCGACGGCATTCCGGGCGTCGCGGCGTGGAATTTCGCCAGTCACCTTCGCGAGGATATCCTCGAGTTCACCGGAACAGCCGGGCGCGTCTCGCTGGCCGTGTTTTCCAGCGATCCCATCCGACTCGAAACGGCGCAAGGCGTGGAACAACTCGACATCCCCACGCCGCTGCACATCGCGCAGCCGCTCATTCAAACGGTCGTGGACGACCTCCTCGGTCGCGGCACGTGTCCCAGCACCGGTGAGTCAGCCCGCCGCACCAGCGTGATCATGGACCGGCTGCTCGAACACTATTACGGTGGCCGCAGCGATGCGTTTTGGAATCGTGCCTCCACCTGGCCCGGTCGCCACGCGTCGGCCGCCACGATATAAAGCCGTTGGCACAGGAACCGTTCACCTGCCCTTTATTCATGAGCAAACTTCTCGGCAAACGCGCACTGATCACGGCCGGCGCCCAAGGCATTGGTCTGGCGATCAGCCAGCATCTCCTGCGCGCGGGCTGCGACCTCGTGGTGCATTATCGCAGCAGCGCCGAAGCCGCCGCTTCGCTCAAAGCCGATGCGGATCGGGCCGGACGACGGTGTGCCGTTCTCGTAGGCGATCTGACGGAGACGGAAGAATGCGACCGGATCGTGCACGAAGCGGTGCAGTTTCTGGGCGGACTTGATATCGTCATCAACAACGCCGGAGCCTTGATCGCCCGTCGCTCGCTGGCCGACGCCGATGATGAGTTCTGGTCGCAAACGATGTCGCTCAACCTCGGCAGCGCCCGCCGCATCACCCGCGCCGCGGCCCCCCACCTCGCCACTGCGGCGCAAACGAGCGGGGGCGCCAGCATCGTCAACCTTGCCTCGCTCGCGGGCCGGAAGGGCGGCCACACGGGCTCACTGGCTTATGCGACGGCGAAGGGCGCGATGCTGACGTTCACGCGCGCCCTTGCGACCGAACTCGGCCCGTTGGGGATTCGAGTCAATGCCCTCGCTCCAGGCCTGATCCTGGGCACGCACTTTCACAACACCCACACCACACCGGAAGCAGCCCGCCTCACGGTTGCAGGCATTCCTCTCGGCCGCGGCGGCAACGCCGACGATGTCGCGCGGGCCGCGGTCTTTCTCGCAGGTGAATTCGACGGCTTTATCACCGGTGCCACGTTGGATATCAACGGCGGCGTCTATATGGCGTAAGCGATCTTGCTCGGAGCGACACGTTCCCCTCCGCCGTGGCGGAGGCCATGGCACGGTGCGGCTCCATCGATACCCTCATCAATAACGCGGGCGTCAGCCAACGCGGTCCCGCCATGGAGTCCACGACGGAGGTGGAGCGCTCCTTGATGGAGGTGAACTATTTCGGCCCCGTCGCCCTCACCAAGGCCGTGCTTCCCTCCATGCGCCTCCGCCGCTCGGGCCACATCGTCGTCGTGAGTAGCGTCATGGGTTTTGTCGGCACGCCCGGCCGCTCGACCTACGCGGCCGCGAAGCACGCAGTGCATGGTTATTTCGATTCGCTTCGTTCTGAAGTGTGGCGCGACCACATCGCCGTGACGATCGCCTAGCCGGGTTATGTCCGCACCGCGGTCGCGCAAAATGCGCTCGGTCCGCAAGGGAAAAAACCCGGGGAAACCTCCGCCCCGCAACCACGCGGCATTCCGGCCGAGCAGTGCGCCGCCGCCATCGTCAACGCCGTCGCTCGCCGCCGCGAGGAAGTCTACATTGGCGGCCGCGAGGTCTTGGGGATCTATCTCAAGCGCTTTGCCCCCGCGCTCTTTTCCCGCCTCGTCCGAAACATGAAGTTTTCGGGTGACGGCCGGCCCTGATTCACTCGCCTAAATTTTATCGTCCGCCCGGCAAGGTCACACCCGTTCACTACGATCAGGCCATCGGAGCGAATGGCCGTTCGCGACCTCGCGGGTTACCTCCTAGGTGGTATGGTCGCGGCACGCGCCCTGCGTTATCCTAGGCGATCAAGCGTCGTTCCCTCAACTTGCTGCTGCCCTTCCGCCACATGACCTCCTCCGCTTCGTGCGTGCTTCGTTCGCGCCTCATTCAAGCTGTGCTCACCGGCTTTATCCTCTTCTCAGCCCACCTCCCGACCTCCCTCGCCCAATCGACCGGCTCCGTCACCGGCCGCGTTCTCGATGCGGAGACGCGCTCCGTCCTGCGCGGCGCGGAGGTCACCGTTCCGGGCACGGACCTCCGAACCGCCACTGGCGCCGATGGTGAATTCACGCTCGCACTCCCGCCCGGTCCGCAGCGGATCTCCGTCGATTACCTCGGGCTTCCCACCAAAACGATGGAGGTCAACGTCACGGCCGGCGGCATCGCCCGCCTGGACTTTTCGCTGGGCGACGCCACCGTTTCCCTTGCCGCCGTCACGGTCGAAGCGACGCGTTCAGGACAGTCCCGCGCCTTGAATCAACAGCGCACGGCGCAGAACCTCACCACGGTCGTTTCCGCGGATTTCACCGGCCAGTTTCCCGACAAGACCATTGCCGACGCCGTCAAGCGCCTCCCCGGCATCACGGTGGAAACGGATCGGGACACCGGCGGCGCCGAAGGCAGGTACATCACCGTCCGCGGCATGTCCGCTGATTTTAACGCCGTCACGATCGACGGCGTGCGCGTCAACGTCACTGACTTCGACGGCATCACCCGCCGCGTGCCGCTCGACGTCGTCTCCAGCGATGTCGCGGATCAGATCGAAGTGACGAAGGCCCTCCGCCCGGATCAAGACGCCGACTCCATCGGTGGCGCGGTGAATATCCGCACTCGCAGTGCGTTTAGCCGGGCGGAACGAAGCGCCTCGCTCAAAGCCGCAGTCACTTACTCCGGCCTGCTCGACGACTACTCGGGCAATTACCCGTATGATAATCCTGGTTACGAAGGGGCGGTGACGTTCTCCGACCTTCTCGGCGCCAGCCGGAAGTTCGGTTTCGCGATTGGCGCGAATTGGCGAAACCGCGCGTTCGTGAAACAGCGCAACAGCACCACGGGCTGGAACGACACCGCCGGTTACCGGCTCGGTACGGCGACCACGCCAACCTTGCTGCAGGGCTATGTCATGGACTCGTATGTGCTTCAGCACTACTTTGACGACATCCAGAACTATGGCGCCAATGCTTCGCTCGAATGGCGCCCGAAGGACGGACACAAGCTCCGTCTCTTCGCCTCCACCAACGCCCGCGAAACGAACCGGGGACGTCAGCGGCAACAACTCTTCTTCCCTCTCGGCCGCGCCAGTGACAACTCTCTCGGCGGAATTCCGATCGCGCCGACGGCGGACGGCAACACCTACACGAGCCTGACGGCAACCGGTAATACCGTTCGGCGCGAAGTGCGGGACTTCGATGAACTGCAACGGACTTCGACCGTTGGCCTCGATGGCGAATCCCGCGTGGGAGACTACACCGTTAATTACCTGGTCGGCTATAATTTCGCCGACTGGGACGGCGGCTTGGCCAGCGCACTCCAGGCACAATTTCAAAATTCCGGTTTCACCACCAGCTACCGGCTTCGGCCAGGACAGGCTCAACTTCCCGTCGTCAATGCCTCCCAAACCTCTTCCGGCCTCGACCGCAATGACCCCGGTATTGCCGGTGTTTATACGCTGCGATCACTCGTTCGCGGTTCCCGTGACTACAAGGACGATGAACTCAACGCCGCGATCGATGTCCGCCGCGCCGCGGCGTTCGCCGGAATGTCTGGATTTGTCAAGGCCGGCGCCAAAGTGCGGACCCGTAACCGCGACTTCAATGAGACCCAACTAAGCTACGGAGCCAACGCCAACTGGTCCCTCACCGGGTATAATGGCCAGCCTGATATTCCGAGCATGCTCGCCAGCTATCGCGCGACGAGCACGATCGACGGAAATTACGACTACGGATACTTCATCGATCCCGCCAAAGTCCGGACTGCGGCCACGACCCTGATCGGGCGCGGTCTGCTCACTCCCCTCGGCTCGAATACTTTCAATAGTACGTATAACGACTATAGCGCCAACGAAGACATCACCTCCGGTTATGGCCTGACTCAACTCTCCCGCGACCGCCTCACGGTGCTGGCGGGATTGCGGGTGGAGCACACCTCCGCCACCTTCAAAACCTATCGCATCACGGACGGCGTCCCGTCCGCCATCGCTCCCCGTCGAACCCGGACCGACTGGCTTCCAGGTATTCACATTCGTTATGACTTCGACCGCAAAACCGTCGTCCGCGCCGCGTATACCGAGACCCTCGCCCGGCCCACGTTCAACCAGCTGAATCCCCGCGAGACCCGCTCGACCACATCGGACACCATCAGCCGCGGCAACATTGAGCTCAAGCCGGTCTTCTCCCGCAATTACGACCTCGCCATCGAACGCTATTTCGGGGGCGATGGCTACGTCTCGGCCGGTGTCTTCCAAAAAGATTTTAAGCGGAATGTATATCGCTCGACCCAGGCCATTGTGTTCGAGGGAGACCTCACCCGGGTCACCGAGCCGCGTAATGCCCGGGGCGGCAAGGTGACCGGCCTCGAACTCGCCATCGACTCACGTTTCACCTTCCTGCCTGCGCCATTCGATAGCTTGGGCGCGACGCTCAACTATACGCACACCAGCTCATCCTTGGATTCCGGTCTGCCCGCCCTCGCCGGAATCAAACTGCCGCTTTTCGACCAGGTCGCAGACACCTTCAACGCCAGCCTGCGCTTTGAGCGCGGCCGGATTCGCCTTCGCGCGGCGCTGCATCACCGGAGCGAAACCTTGTTTGATCTCGCGACCGATAATCCTCTGGCACTCGCGCGTTACGAAGCGCCGAGCACGACCGTCGATTTTACCGCCAGCTACAAGCTGAACCGTGGCGTCAGTGTCTACTTCGAACTCGCAAACCTGACCAACGAACCCAGTTGGGGCTACAACGGCGACAAGAATGTCCGGCTCGACTATAATGAATACACTGATTGGAGCGGAGTCGTGGGCGTCCGTTGGAGCTTGTAATCCGCCACGCAGCCGACGCCCATGCTCGATCGCGCCCGGCACTTGCGCGCCTAACGCAGGAGCGCGATCAGGCGAGCACGACTCGGTACGGCGAGCTTCGCATACACGGAGGTCGCCTGCTTTTTTATCGTGAGCAAACTCTTCTTCAGATCCCGCGCGATTTCCTGATTCGAGCAGCCCTCGCAAATCAGGAGCGCGATTTCCCGTTCACTTGGGGTCAACGCCCAGAGGAGGCGCTGGCGCTCGGGAGCAACCTTCGCCTCGGAGCGCTGGTCCAGCGTTCGATCTTCGAGAACGACCAGAAAGCCAGGCCGCGTCAGAAGTCCCGGAGCCGCGTTGACGGCCGAGACGCTGGCGATCCGGGCCGGCACCAGCGGGTGCACCAAGCGTTCGAGCCCACGCGGAAACTTGGGTCGCTCTTTGGCATTGGCTTTCAGGATCTCGCCCCGCAAGCGCTCACACGCGATCCGCACGGGCGCCGGCAACTCCATGTGCTCACGCGAGACGAGGCCACGTGCGACGTTGGGACCGTGATTCCAAACGGCACATTCCTGCACCGCTTGATGATTCGTGAAGACCGGGTGCAAATCCCAATCGAGCAAGAGCAGCCCGATCGGGATATGGCGGTTAAACTCTTCCAATACCTTCCGCCGCAGTCGCTCTTGCTGTAGCTTCCGGACACGATCGATGGCGGTTTCGATGTGCGGCCGCAACTCCCCCAACCGGGCAATTTCGCCGGCGCTGAAATCGAACTGATCCGGTGAACGGTAAAGACTAAACATCGCCTTCACTTCGTTGCCTTGCCAGAAGAGCTCGGAGCGCCCTTTGTCCCAGCCTTCCGACTGGGCAAACCGCCGATAAAACTCCGTTCGCTCAAACGTGGCTTTGGGCCCCACTACGTCGCTGAAGGAATAATGCGGCGCCCGCCGATGCGCCGCTATATAGGCGGAAAAGGGATTGATGCGGCCTCGTTCCTTATACCACTCCGCTGCATGCTCAATCGGCGGATCAGTAAAGACCAGACGCGCCTCACGCATTTCGTAGTGACCAAGAAACAAGGTAACACGAACACACGGGGAGAGGGCCGCGCGCAGCAGCGGATAAACCGCATTCCACAGCTCATCGACTTCCGTCGCCGCGTGCAATGGCAGGAGATAACGCTGCCAGGCAGCCAAATCGGAGGCGGGCTTCGACGAAGGACGACGTGGCACGCGCTCAAACAATCCGACGCCACTGGAGTCGTCAACGATCGCGGCAATCGCACGCCCCGCCGGCCTTCGGCCGTGTCACTCCAGCCACAGGTATTTGAGGCGCCGGTCCGCGAACGAGGTCGGCACCCAGCCCTTTACGCTCGGATGCACCAGAATGACTTGAGTGCTAAAATAGAGGGGCAGGACGGGCAGTTCTGTCAGCAGTATCTCTTCTGCTTTTCGAAATGCCTCGTCTCGCGCCGGCAGGTCGGACGTCCAGGTGGAATCGATCAATCGATCAAACGCCGCATTCGACCATTTTGATTCATTATAGAGACCTCCCGTCTGCCAGGCGCCGAGAAAGTAGATCGGATCCTGATACGTCGTGGCGTTCCAGGAGCCGCGAACCAAGTCGAAATCCATCGTGCGCTTGGCCGCATTGAGCACCTGGGTTTCCTGATTCCGGAGCGTGACGGTAATGCCAAGATGGCGTTGCCACATCTGCTGAATGGCTTCGGCCACGATCACATGATGTTCGCGTGAGTCGATCATCAGTTCGAACGACGGAAAACCCCGACCTTCCGGGAAACCTGCCGCCGCGAGCCTCTGCCGCGCCTCGACCGGATCGAAACGCAGAAGCGCGGGCGGAGTGTAGGTGCCCATGGCCGCGGGCGTAAAATGCGCCGCCGCCCGCCGGCCACCTTTGATAACGCTGCGCACCAGCGCTTCGCGATCGATCGCAAGCGACAGCGCCTGCCGCACGCGAAGGTCGTTGAGCGGTGGCCGCGCCAGGTTGAAGGCGTAAAAGTAGATTCCGCGGTCGTCGACCGTCTGCAGGATACCGGGCTGCTCCCTGGCGTAGACCTCGAGTTTATTCAGCGGGACAAAGCTCGTCAGATGCAGGAGTCCATTGCGAAACGCGTTCTCCTCCACGCTCGGGCTCTCGATGGGAGAGAAGTGCACCTCGCGCAGGCGGACGCTTGCGGCATCCCAGTAGTGGGGATTCTTTTCCAGCACGACGCCCTGATTCGCCCGCCAGGATTTCAAGCGAAACGGACCGTTACTCACGAGGTTTCCCGGCCGGATCCAATCGTTTCTGCGCTCATCCATCGGCGCAAACTTCTCGAGCGTCGCTTGAGGCACCGGAAAGAACAAATATAGTGCCGAGAGGAAGAAAGGCGCGGGTCGCTCGAGCGTAAACTCAATCGTGCGCGCGTCCAAGGCGCGCACGCCCACCGCGCTGAATTCGTTGATCTGGTCCGCCTGATAAGCGCGGGCGTTCTTGACAAAGAACAGATTGTTCTCGGCGTGGGCGGCACCGAGCTTCGGCGCGAGGAGTCGCCGCGCCGCATACTCGAAATCCACCGCCGTAACCGGCGTGTCATCACTCCACCTCGCATCGGCGCGAAGTTCGAAAGTATACACCAGGCCGTCGGCGGAAATCTTCCATCGTTCCGCAACTCCCGGCCGCGGTTCCAGCGTGTGATGGTCAGGGACGACCAAGCCTTCAAAGAGGGAACCCACCAACGTCCACTCCACGCCGCCGCGGACCAGTTGAGGATCGAGCGACTCCGGTTCCGTACTGTTTCCGCGATGGAGAATTTGATCCCGAGGTCCCGCTTGCACCGGTGTCTCGCGCGGGGCGCAGCCCACGATAAACGATCCCAGAAGGAGGCCCAGCGCCACCGCTCCGCCCACACCCGCGAGGCCACGCGCCGACCGCGCCGCCGGCCTCGATCGGTTCCGATTGAAGGGAGCGTTCACCGTTGCACGTCGTATTGATAGCTCGTCCACGTCCGAACTGTGCGGGCGCACACCACGGGCGCAGCCAAAAACCCATACACCCAAGGTGGTAATCCCACTGCTTCCGACTTTTTGGCTTTGGCCTTTCCCGACCCAAGGCGAAGCTGCCGCATGGCGCTTTGGTTTCTGGCCTCTCTTCTCGCGGCAATGGTCTGCAGCGGGCTTTGCCGTGCCGCCGACTACACCTACTATTTGACGGGGAACGCGGCCGACGTCCGACCGAACCAAACCGAGGGTGCGCTGCTGCTAATGGGAGGCGGTGGTGACGTTGACGAAGCCTTTCACTGGTTTGTCAGAAAAGCCGGCGGAGGAGACATCGTCGTCCTTCGCGCCTCTGGCGCCGACGGTTATAATGACTATATCTACTCGAAGATCGGCGGGGTGGATTCGGTGGAGACCCTGCTCTTTCACAATCGAGCTGCCTCCGACGATCCAAAGGTTCTCGAAATCATTCGCAACGCCGACGGCATCTGGCTGGCAGGCGGCGATCAGGCCCGCTACATCACCTTCTGGAAAGGCACACCGGTTGCGACCGCGCTCAATGCGCATGTGCGCGCCGGCAAACCGCTCGGCGGCACGAGCGCCGGGCTCGCCGTCTTGGGCGAGTTCTCGTTTTCCGCGCTGGAGCCGGGAACGCTGACCTCCGAACTCGCCTTGAAGAATCCCTTCGATCGACGGATCACGCTCGAGCGCGACTTTCTTCAATTTGATCTCCTCCGGGGAGTCATCACCGACTCGCATTTTATGCCGCGGGCCCGCTTGGGTCGCTCGCTGGTTTTCCTCGCGCGCCTGATGGCGGGTGGCAACCAAGGACGTTTGCTTGGCCTTGGAATCGACGAGAAGACCGCCTTGGCGATCGACGCAGACGGCGCCAGCCGGATATTCGCAACGGCGCCGGAAGGTCGCGCCTGGTTGATGATTCCCACCACGCAAGCCGAAGTGATGGCGGCGAATCGCCCTTTGACCCTGCGGGACGTGCGCGTGATTGCGCTTGGACCTAAAAGCAGTTTCGACCTCAAGCAACTCGCCATCCACCAACCCGCCGCTACCGCACTCATTGCGGTTATCGATGGCCAGCTCTCCGACCTTCCATGATGCTTCCCGCTTCCATTGCTCAGCTGACCGACCGCACGACCGAGTTCGGCGCGTTGCTTACAAGCTGGGCTGAAATCAATTCGGGCTCCGGTCATCGGGCCGGGCTCGACCGCATGCGCGCGGCACTTCGCTCCGAGTTCGAGAAAATCTCCGGAGTGAAAATCGAAGAGCCGCCCTGCGACGGCACGGCAGCTGCCTTACGCGTTCAAATGCGACCCGAAGCACCTGTGCGGATTCTGCTCAGCGGGCACTTTGATACCGTCTACGAAGCGAATGATCCGTTTCAAACCTGTCGCTGGCTGGATGCTGCCCGACTAAACGGCCCCGGAGTGTCCGACATGAAAGGCGGCATTCTCACCATGCTCGCCGCCCTGCAGGCGTTTGAGCAGACGCCGCACGCCGCCAACATTGGCTGGGAGGCGTTGCTCACCCCGGATGAAGAAACGGGTTCTCGCGGCAGTGCGGCCCTCTTTCGCGAGGCCGCTCCGCGGATGCACTTCGCGTTGATTTTTGAACCGGCTCGCACGAACGGGGACATCGTCCATTCCCGCAAGGGCACCGGAGGGATCGTTGCAACCTGCCGGGGGCGCGCTGCACATGCCGCCAAGCTGCCCAACGATGGCCGCAACGCGATCCTCGCACTCGCGGACTTTCTCCTTGCCGCCACCAAGATCCCGGCGGAATTACCGGGCGTTTTGGTCAATGTGGGGAACATCCGGGGAGGCAGTGCCGCGACCAATGTCGTCCCTGATTTCGCCGAATCAGAACTCGATGTGCGGATCACCAAAGTGTGTGATCGCGAGCCGCTCCTCGCCCGTCTCAACGCCCTAGCGGCGGAGATCAATCAGCGCGACGGATTTACGCTCACATTAAAAGGCGGATTCAACCGACCGCCGAAGGAATGCCTGCCACTTGAGCAAACGGTGTTTCCGGAATGGCAACGGGCGGCGCGTGATGTCGGCCTCAGTCCGCCAAATTGGGTGCACACCGGCGGCGGCTCCGATGGCAATCTCCTCAGCGCGGCCGGTTTGCCCAATCTCGATGGCGTCGGGCCCATTGGTGACGAGCTGCATAGTGATCGGGAATTCGTTCTGGTTCCAACCATCGCACAACGAGCCCAAGTGGCCGCGCTTTTTCTTCACCGCCTCGCCACTGGTGAAATCACGCTGACTGGATAGGCTAACATGCCGGATCGGGTTTGACGCGCGCGATTGAGGGAAGGCGCACCGGAATCCCGTTCCGATCAGATCATCCGCACCCAACCTTCTTCGCCCGCCGCCCCCATGCTGGTTCTCCGCCCCATCCGCGAAAGTGATCTCCCTGGACTGGTGACGCTGGCGGGCGCGACCGGGGGCGGACTCACCACGCTGCCCTCCGATGAGGCCTTTTTGGCGGACCGCATTGACGACTCCCTCCGTGCCTTCCGGCCCCGGGTTCGACAGCCCGGGGGCGAGTATTATCTGTTTGCCCTCGAGGACACCGCCACCGGCGAACTGCTTGGCGTATCCGGAATCGCATCACGCGTAGGCGGCTTCGAGCCGTGGTACAGTTACGAGATCAGGGACGAACTGCACGCGCACGCTCCACTAAACATTCACCGGTCAGTACCCGTGTTGCATCTCAAGCAAGAACATCGCGGGCCCTCGGAGGTGTGCTCGCTCTTCCTCCGGCCGGATCGCCGGCATGGCGGAGCCGGCCGACTGTTGTCGCTGGCGCGCTTTCTGTTCATGGGTGCGCAACGCGAACGGTTCACTCCCATCGTCATCGCCGAAATGCGAGGTTACATCGACCAGACGGGCCGCTCGCCTTTCTGGGAAGCGGTGGGGCGGCACTTCTTCGAGTTCGATTTTTACCGGGCCGACCTGCTCTGCGGACTCGGAGAAAAGGCGTTTATCGCCGATCTAATGCCGCGGCATCCCATCTACGTGCCGCTCCTGCCCGCGGACGTTCAAGCGGTGATTGGCCGGGTCCACCACGAGACGGAACCCGCCTTGGCAATCCTGCGTTCCCAAGGATTCGAGCCATCACGGGAAGTGGACATCTTTGACGCCGGCCCGCTGCTGCGCGGAATGATCGAAATGCTGAAGATCGTACGCGAGACCCGCTCCGTGAAGCTTCATAGCACCATCGCCGTGCTGCCGCCGACCCTCCCGCTCCTCATCATCGCCAACCCGCGGCTGGATTTTCGGGCCTGTATTGGATCTGTCATTACACTCGAAGATGGAACCGTCTCGCTCACGCGGGAGGTCGCGCGCGCACTCAGCCTCGAGGCGGGGGATCCGGTCGCGCTGGCGCCCTTGAAATAGCCCCGGGGCTGAGCAACCGCTGCCGCCATGATCTTTTCCTCCGTCAATCCCGCGACCGGCGAAACCGTTTGGACTGGCGAGGCGGCCACCGCCGCCGACGTCGACGCCGCAATCGCGAAAGCGCGAGTCGCGTTTCAGCGCTGGTCCCGGCGACCGTTCGCCGAACGCGAGGCCCACCTGCGGGCCTTCGCCCGCGAACTCGAATCACGCCAAACGGAGCTCGCCGAGTCGATCTGCCTCGAAGTGGGGAAACCCCGTTGGGAGGCGCTGACAGAAGTGCGATCGATGATCACGAAAGTGGACTTCGCCATCGCCGGCTACGCGCAACGGACCGCGGAGTTTGGCGGCGGACCGGCCGTGACGCGGTTTCGTCCGCATGGCGTGTGCGCGGTGCTGGGACCGTTTAACTTTCCGGGTCACCTGCCCAACGGCCACATCGTCCCCGCCTTGCTCGCGGGTAACACCGTGGTCTTTAAACCGAGCGATTACACTCCGCTTGTCGCCGAACGCACCCTCGCGGTGTGGCGCGCTGCTGGTTTACCCGAAGGGGTGCTGACGATCGTTCAAGGTGCACGCGAAACGGGCGCGGCCCTCGCGCAACACCCCGGCATCGACGGACTTTTTTTCACCGGCTCGGCACGGACCGGCCAATGGCTCGCCGCGCACTTTGCATCCACCCCGGAAAAAATTCTCGCGCTCGAACTAGGCGGCAACAATCCGCTCGTAGTTTGGAACACGCGTGACCTCGACGCCGCGGCGCTGATCGTGGCGCAATCCGCTTACCTCACCGCGGGACAACGCTGCACGTGCGCGCGACGCCTGATCATCGCGGACTCGGACGACGGTGACGCTCTCCTCCAGCAATTGCGCGAACGCATTGGCCGGATTCGAGTGGGACCGTTTACGGATGGGCCGGAACCGTTTTGCGGTCCCGTGATTTCTTCGCGGGCGGCAGACGAAATCATCGCGGCGCAAA
>JBBQEG010000068.1:0-17819 GCA_038320495.1 Opitutales bacterium
TTTGGTGCAGCGGATTATGCTGCCGCGCCCAAAGGAGAAACGTTCGCCGGACAGCCGGGCGCGACCCCGTGGGATGAATCGCTCCGTGCACTCCTGCGCGACGACGGCCGTGCCGTCCACGAAGAAGCCGTCTTTGACTCCCTGGCTGAGGACCTTAGCCGCTAACAGCTCCAGTCTCCGTCGCAGGTTTGAGCGCAAGCGACGAGGTGCTCCGCTCCATCCAATCCGGCGTCGATTTCGAGAAGCGCATCGCCACCATCTTACCAACGCTGCCGTGAGCCCGAAGAAATCAAGGCCGCCTTTGACCAGCTCCAGCTCGAACTCAGCCTGGAGATCAACGAGTCCATGACTCAGACGCGCCGGAAGCTGCTGGAAAACTTCGACGACGAGGTGCGCGAGAAACTCAAGATTCGCGACGAAGCCGCCAAGGCCTACCTCAGCCGTTACGAACGGCTCCTCATGGCGCTCACCCGTCACGAACTCGCCAACCACGCCGATTTTGCCGACGACTCCGGTTTCGTCCTGAAGGGGACCCCGTTCGCGGGCGACATCCCGCTCGGTCGCTACGAACTGCCCCGCCGTTCCGGCGAGGCCCATCTCTATCGTCTCAGCCACCCGCTTGGCCGAGGCCATCCTCGCACAGGCCAAGGCCTGCGCCCTTCCGCTCGCCGAAGTCGTCTTTGCCTACGGCACCACGAGGGCATGGTCAGCGCGCTGGAGCCTCTGCGTGGACAGTCAGGCTGGCTCACCGTCTCCCAGTTCACCGTCGAATCGCTCGATCAGGCCGAGGATCACCCCATCATCTCCGCCGTGACCGATACCGGCGCGCCGCTCGACGAGGTGGTCGCCGCCCGCCTGCTCACCTTGCCCGGTCGAACTCTTTCTGATCTCACGCGAAGCCGCGAAGGCGCGAAGGTTCCGGATAAACAAGCCTGCCTTCTTCGCGACTTCGCGACTTCGCGGCTTCGCGTGAGGCCCAAATTCAGCGCACCGTATCCGAGCGCAACGCCGGTTTCTTCGAGGCCGAAGCCGCCAAGTTCGAATCGTGGTCGGACGACCTGAAAATCGGCTTGGAGCGCGAGATAAAGGAACTCGAACGCCTCATTAAAGACGCCCGCCGTGAAG
Source organism: Opitutales bacterium (assembly GCA_038320495.1). Taxonomy (GTDB): domain Bacteria; phylum Verrucomicrobiota; class Verrucomicrobiia; order Opitutales; family Opitutaceae; genus ER46. The sequence goes on from JBBQEG010000068.1 coordinate 1,126, forward strand.
CCATCACCGCTCTCACCCTGGAGGCCAAGCTCACCGCCCAGAAACGCATCCGTAGCTTGGAATCCACTCGCAACGACGAGCGCCGCTCCCTCTTTGAGGCTCAGGATCGGGTAGATCGCCAGCGCGACGAATTGATCGCCGCCATCGATGGAAAGCTCACGCAAGCCACTCAAAACCAGCACCTTTTATGTATTCGCTGGTCTCTTTCCGGGTAATTGCCATTCAGATCCAATTCCCTGAAAAGTAATGAGATTCAAATGAGACAGGCCGATTTTAATAAAAAATCGCCTTTCGTAATAATTTCCACAGAGAATCGCCCCGTTCTAACATGGCCACCGACCGCACCCTAAGCCCCCTAGGCTACGCATGGCTGGCGCGCGAATTCACGCTGAATCCCATCCCTCACTTTGTCGAGTCCTACGCCGCCGATCCCGGTATCCGGATCACCGAGCGAACCGATGATCGTGTGCGCGAGATTTATCGTCACACGGCTTATCGGCTCACCGGTCCTTTCGATCATCTTGAATTCGCCCTAAACCGTGAGGGTCTTCACCTGCAACTCCTCCGCGCGCTTCTGCCTCGGCTACCCCGTGCCGACGTCGAGGCCTTTGTTCGTGCCACGCCCACCGGTGCCAACACACGCCGCATCGCCTACCTTTATGAGGCTTTTTCGGGCGAACGCCTCGATCTGGCCGATGTCACTCTCGGCAACTACGTTCCGCTGGCCGATCCGGAGCTTTATTTTACCGGCCCCGTGCGGCGCGTTCAGCGCTGGCGCGTTCAGAACAACCTTCTGCACACCCTGGACTTCTCGCCCATGCTGCGACGCGTCCCCGAGCTGGCCCCCGAGCGCGACGCCGCCCTGCACGCCCGCTGCGCCGAACTCGTCGCCCAAGTCCCGCCCGAGATTTTCCAACGCGCCTTGCGCTACCTCTACGCCAAGGAGACGCGCACCTCCTACGCCATCGAGCGCGAAACGCCCACTCAGCAGCGAGCCGAACGCTTTATGGCTCTCCTGCACCGCGCGGGAGCGGGAGAATTTCTTACCCAAGACGGCTTGGTGAATCTTCAGCATGCCATCGTCGATCCCCGCTTCGCGGCCAACGGCTGGCGCACCATCCAGAACTACGTCGGCCAATCCCTCGCCCCCGGCGTGGAAGAAGTTCACCTCGTCCCTCCTCGGCCCGAGGATATCGGCCCGCTGATGGTCGCTTGGCTGGAGGTTTCCCGCACCCTCTGCATGACCGATTTTGTGCCACCGGTCACCGCCGCCGCTTGGGTGGCGTGGGCCTTCGTTTACTTGCACCCTTTTGAGGATGGCAACGGGCGTATTCACCGTTTCCTGATTCACCATGTGCTCGCCGCCCGCCGCTTTGGTCCCACCGGCGTTCTCCTGCCCGTCTCCGCCGTCCTGCTCAATCGCCCGGCCGACTATGACGCGTCCTTGGAATCTTTTTCCGTCCTGCTCAAGGCCCGGTCCGATTACGAACTCGACGGCGACCTGCGCATGAGCGTGACCAACGCCACCGTGGAACATTTTCGCTACCTCGACCTCACGCCGGTGGCCATCGCCCTGCACGGCTTCCTCGCCGAGACCATCGAGCGCGAGGTTCCCTCGGAGCTTCGCTTCCTCCACGCCTACGACGCCGCCCGCTCCGCCATGCGCGACATCGTCGATCTACCCGAGCCCACCGCCAACCTCTTCGTGCGCCTCTGTTTTCAAAATCAAGGCCGCCTCTCCAAAGCCAAGCGCGACCACAAGGCCTTTGAAAAACTCACCGACGACGAGGTCAACCGCCTCGAAGCCGCGGTCACCACCGCCTACGCGGGCACTCAGGCCAAGCCCGGGACGCCATGATCCCAGCCTTTCAACCCGACTATCCCGTCCCGCCCGCTCGCACCTTGCGGGAAACCTTGGTAGCCGTCCGCATTCCCCAAATCGAGGCCGCCCAGCGCCTCGACCTCACCGCCTCGCGTTTCGGGCCCTGCTGGCGGGACGGCTTGTACTGACGCCCGCTTTGGCCGGAAAACTGAACCTCATCACGGGCGTTCCGGCTGCATTTTGGAATCAGGCCCAGGCCAACTACGTCGCGCGTTGCACCCGCCTCAACCGTCAGCTCTTCGTGCTCCGTCCTCGCACCGCTGTCGAACGTCACCACCGCCGTGTCCTCGCCCCTCAAGCCGCCCTCGCCACCGCCCGGGATTTACGCGACTACCCGGAGAGCCGCGTGCCGGATGTCATGGATATTTTATAAAATTCCTGAATGAGCCCCACGCACCATGAAAATTAAATCTATAAAAGTTAAAAACTTTAAATCGTTGCGTGAGGTCGAAGTAGATGCGGCGTCTTTCAATGTCGTTGTGGGCCAAAACAATCACGGAAAGACGAACCTATTTCAGGCTGTCGAATGGTTTTATACCGGGAAAACAGAGACAGACGTTATTCGCCGTACAAACGCTGCCGCGACAGAAGAACTTGAGAGTGACGAGTTCTCTGTTGGTTTTTACGCAGTCGGTGGTTTTGGCTGGCGGCGTCGCAGATCGGTTTGGCGGTCGGCGATCCTGACTGAAAGGTCAACACAGCGGTCAACCAGAGAGCGGAAGCGCTTGAAGTTGACGAGCTGAGGGCGCAAGGCGGCGAGTTCCTCTGCGCGCACATATTTGGTGCGGCTGCGCATCTGGTGGGTGTAACTGAGTTGCCAATACGCACCGGTTTTCGCGACGGGATCCTTGTATTGTTGGGAGAGGGTGCCCGGACGCATCGGTCCAAGCTGGGGGAGGGCGGCCTGCGCCGCCGCCAGTTGCTTTTGCCACTTGGCGAGTTGGGCGTCGTCCATGGCGGACGACGGTAAAGCGGCGGATCTCGCGGTCAATCTTGGGCCGAGAAAAAGACGCGAAAAACGCACCAAGAAAATCTTTCGTCCTTGTATCATAGCATGGATATGCTATAATAGAGGCGCATGCAACTTTGGTTCTTATGGTGGTCGCTCGTCGCCCAACTCCGCCCGGCCTGTTCCCGCGCCCGCACCTTCGGCTGGCTCGCCGTCGCCTTGGCCGCCCTGTGCGTCCGCACCGACTTGGTCGGCGGTGTCTCCAGCTGCGTGCGCGCCTTGGGTATTGCGGGCGCGATCTAAAGGGGTCAGGATGCTGATCTTTCACTCCTCCGCGCGATCTGAAGGGGTCAGGATGCTAATCTTTCACTCCTCCGGGAGGCGGCTTTTCCAGTTCTGTTTAATACCGAAGCGCCATTCGGGTCACCGCGTGTTTTGTTAGTTGGTCCGCGGTCCGCGGGACGTCAGTGGAAGTGGCCATCATGCGAGGCCGACGCTCCCGGATGGGTTCGATTTTCGACCCCGACTAGCAACTACCACTACCCGCCTCGACCCTGCGCCCCGTCCAAGCCCGAGACGCCGTCGCTCGTGCAGCGGGCAATCCACGCCGGTAAGCGGCATCTCGACTGCGCTTGCGACTACGGCAACGACCCGAGAGTCAGCGACCGCATAGTCTGCCCCGGCTTTGTCGTTTGACTCGCGTGGCAGTCACCATTGACTGCCACGCATGAAAACCAACGTCCGCACCTTTCAGCGCGAATTTCTGCGGATGCGTCGCCTCGCGGCGGCCGGGAAGGTGATCGTCGTCGAGGCGGAGGGGCAGGCCTTTGAGTTTCGCGTCTGCGGTCAGAGCGCCGGAGCCTTGGGCTGCATGGCCGGCCGCGCCAAACTGGACGGCTTGCGCGAGGGGCCGGCCATCCCGCTGGAAGAATGGAGCGACCTCGCACGGTGAACTATCTGCTCGATACCCACGCGGTGCTGTGGATCGCGGAATCGTCGTCGCGGCTGTCGCCGAAGGTGCGGGCCCTGGCCAAGGCCCACAACGCCGACGCCTTCGCCGTGGCGGCGATCAGCCTGCTGGAAATTGCCCGCAAAGCGCACGACGGAGAAATCGCCCTGTCTCCCGATCCGGCATTCTGGCTCGAAGACTTGTCCCATCGTTTTCAAATTCTCCCGCTGACGCCCGCGATCGCATGGCGGTCGGTCGGCCTCAAGTGGGAGCACAAGGATCCCGCCGACCGGCTGATCTGCGCCACTGCCCTGGAGCACGAGCTCCCGCTGGTGACCCAAGACAAAGAAATCACCCGGTGGCGAGGCGTGCCGGTGATTTGGTAAGCCGACGCGATCTGAAGTGGAGGAGCAAGCCAACGGGTTCATACTGAAACCTCCAACAGCTCGTTAAAAGGATATCGAACCTAGGAGGGGGGCGAGCACGGCCAGACGGAAGGGGGCATGAAACTCGTGTGCTCGTCGGAGCGGGCTTGGCAAGTCGCGGAGCGCGCTCACGCTGGGTGGCCGTTCCCCATGAAACTCTCTGCTTACGGATGGCTGTGCGGTCTGGTGCTCACCTGTGTGGCTTCCGCCGTCACGGCCCAACCGACGTCGAAGAACAAGGCGAATGCCGCGCGCGACGCCATGCTCGCGCAAGTGCCGGACGTGCCGGGGCTGCCACGCGTGCTGCTGATCGGTGACTCGATTTCGATGGGTTACACCGTGAAGGTTCGCGAACTGCTCGCCGGAAAGGCGAATGTCCACCGGCCGCCGGAAAACTCGTCCGACAGCGCCAACGGTCTTAAAAAACTGGATACGTGGCTCGGCGCCGGAAAATGGGACGTGATCCATTTCAACTTCGGGCTGCATGACCTGCCCTCCCCTCTCGGTTGGAATTCCAATCCCAACGCCGAAAGGAAATATTTCCGCAGAACAACTCGTGGCTCGCGCAGTTCGCGAAGACGGCTCGGAATGCCCTCATGACGACAAATGACCGGATTCCCACCGAGCGCCGAGCTCGCTTCGACGAGGTGGCGGTTTTGATCAATCAATTCGGCCAGCTCCATCTGGATGCCGAACTCACCGGTTTCGCCCTCGAACTTTGGAAACGGATCTGCCGCCGGAAAGCGCCGGATTGCACGCGCGGCAAACCGGCCGTCTGGGCCGCGTCGGTCGCCCATGTTATCGCCCGAATGAACTTCCTTTTCGACCGAGATCAGCCGGTCTACCTGACCTTTGATACTCTTTGCGCTTTCTTCCAAACCAACAAAACCACCATCGGCAGCAAGGCGACGGAAATAGAACGCACGCTCCGGTTGCGCCAACATAGTGAGCCGGGCCTTTGCCGAAACGAATTAGTCGAATCGTTTACCAGCGTCCAGCTATCAAACGGAATGGCCCTTTCCTGGGAAACAGCGATGAAAATGGGGTATCTGCCGCCGAACGCTAAAATCAGCGACCTGTCGTAAACCCGTAGCCACGCGTTTGCCTCGCCCCATCGTTTCATCATGACCAACTCGTTCGCAAAATTGAGCAGCTCCTCCGGCAGTGTAGACGTTACCGACTACAAGGCGATTCGCGTCGCATCGCAAAGCTGGTTCAAGAAAATCATGTCACATCCGGCCGCCCGCCGTTTCGATCCCGTCAAGGCCGCGAAGAGAGTCGGCATTTCTGTCCAGGATGGCGCCGTGATTTTCGACGAGGAAAACGACTCCGCAGTGCTCATGGATTACCTGCTGATCGACTACCGCCCAAATGGGAAATCGCTGGTCGAAAGCTGCGTTTTCCCGGCCGACGAACTCACGCCCCTCGAAATCGAGTGGCACGAGGCCGTTCCGACTTCGCGCACTTCGCTCTTCGAGGTCGCCGGGGTTCATGAGCATGAGCCAAAAATTCTGCTGCGCGACCGCTTGAATAAAGAGGCGCCCGATCTCTGGCTCATCGATCTCGGCCTTTCGGAATCCTGCCGCAAAATGGGGAAGTGCCTTATATTCACGCGCGTAATTTCCCGCCGCGGGCTGCATATGACGGGCGGCTTCTCTTTCATTTTCGACCTGATGGACGAGTTCGCGCTCACCGATGGCTACCGACGGGAGATGTGGTCGGTGGCGGCCTCACTGCAGGATCGCCGACGCACCGCTTACTTCCTTCGCTGGAATCGGAATTTAGGTATCGCCCGCGTCCATGCGGATGTTGTGCCACCTGAACGGCACGCTGAGTGACGCGCACGGCACCCAGCCGCCGGACGAAAGAAGGGCCCAATGAATTTCCCCCTTTCCGTTTGCCCCGAATTCCGACGATTATGCCGGAATGAGCAGCCAGTGGAGTTGGGCAAAGTCCGAAACGCCGCCAAAGTGTAAACTCACAAAATGGGAGAAACAGTCGTTGGTCGGCGAAGCGGAGTCGTTCCTGACGACATTTTATCGCACCGAGTTCCTGAAGCCGGCGCCCGTAAATCCACAATTTAACTACATCGTCGCTTTCTCCGTTCGCTGGTACGGGCCGTATCTTCGCTTCAGCGCAACCTATGCCTGCCCGGTTCCCAGTGCGATTGCGCCGTTTTTCGAATCCCCTTTTGCCAGACTCGGCTATTTCAGCCGCGACCGCTACAATCTCTGGGCCCGGCGCCACAATGATCAGTGGGTCGTGATGGACGAAGATCTCACGCTGTCCGGTTGCTTCACAGCAATGCGTGAGAATCCCTGGTTTCAATTCTGACCCTATAACTCGGTATCACCGGCTTGGTTTTCACGCGCCGTGAAATCGGGCGCTGGACGAGGTCGTAACCGGTCTGCGTATTCAGTATCGTGCTACGCCATTATCGCCCTTGCTGCATCGGTATCTCCACCTTAAAACCGGCGGTCTCGGACGTTTGATCCCGTGCATAGTCCATTATAGTTTCCCGACAGCGACAGTTGGTGACTCGTCTGCCCACGCTCTGCTTGAGACGCCAGTCAATGAAACTCCTCCGCGCCCTTCCACGCTATCAACTCAAACCACGCGCAAATCAGAGGTGATTTCCCGAGCTGCGCGCTCGCCCGTTTCGACCGCACCCTCGAGATATCCCTGCGCGTCGATCGACGTATGCTCGCCGCAGAAGTGCGCGCTACCCTCCTGGACGCCTTCGATGCCCGCGAACTTCGTATACTGTCCCACGCCCCAGTACGAATAACTGCCGCGTGTGAATGGATCATCCCGCCAGCAGTCCACCGTGGCGCGTCCGTTGTACACGGCGCTGATACCAGGCAGCACCGGTTCGACTTGGGTTAAAAACTTGGCCGCCTGGCTGGCCGGCGTACCGGTCCCAATCGCGTCGGCCAGCGCGCCACCCGTGTATCCCACCAAAATGCCCGCCGTCCCGGCCTGCGCCCGCGTCGTTTCCCACGTCGCTTGATATCCGGTGTCCGAATACGTGTCACCGGCGCAGTTGAGCGAAACCCAATGGCGCCGCGAAAACTGCACGTTCAGCTTCGAATTCGAACCCATCGCAAGTTCGTCGATCGCCTTCAGCTTTAGCGGACTAAAGCCCGCCTGGTCGAGGGAGACGGCGGCGCGCAAAATCGAAAACGGCAGAGCGAAGACCACCTTGTCCGCGGTCACCTCACTGGTCTTTGGCCCACTCTGAAACGTGAGGGTGTTGGCGCCGCTCGCGGTGCGTCTCACCGCGACCAGCGCGGAGCCCGTCACCAACCGGGAGCCGAGCACCGCTGCCAGGGTGGACACAATTTGATCATTGCCGCCGCGCACATGATACTTCTCATTGGAGGATCCGAACACGCTGAACTGACCAGGGCTGTTGTACCCGAGCAGATACAGCAAGTTCAACGCACTCTGCTTGTCCGACTCGATCCCATACTCGATGGTGTACGCGACGTCCAGCAACTGACCCAAGCGTGACTGCAGTCCGCCGGGAACGCTCTCGCTGATCCAGTCGCTGATCGACATTTGATCGAGTTGTCGACCACGCGCCGTCGACTGGTTGTAGAGAGTGGGATACCGAGCCTCGGATAAATCGCGGTGGAGCTTCTTCCAAATCGCCTTCAGGTCCGCCGTCGCTTCCCGGTAAGTATAGCGGGCGCCGTTGAAGAAGTAGATGGATTCGGAGCCATTCGGCTCGGCCGCAAGCAGATTAACCAATTTCAACCGCAATTCCTGCGCGAGATGCCGGGTTCGAGTATGCGCTTGATCGATCAACTCGCCTCCATGCTCAGCGATCTGTCCCTCGAGAAAATCAGTGCGGCGGGTCCAGCACCGCCCACCCACGCGCAGGTTCGCTTCGTAAACAGTGGCATCGATCCCGGCCTGCATGAGCCGATAAGCGCAGGTAAGCCCAGCCAAGCCCGCGCCGACAACGACGACCCGCGCTTTCGCACCGGCCGGCTTCGCCGCACGCAAAAGCGGAGCGCCCACCCAGGCTGCGCCCGCCACGGCGGTACGCTGCAGGAACTGCCGACGTGAAAGCTCCGCGGACTGCTGCCGCTCAAAAACCTGATCAACCTCGGCACGCGTCGCCGCGGCTTCGGCCGCACTCGAAGTCAATCGACGCAAAGCCTGGAGCAAAGGAGTGTGAGCCATGGAGTAAGTAAGTTGTATTTCAGCGTGGGGGACGGGAGGTACATATCGATCCAAAAATCTGTGCGGCGCACATCGCTGGCGGAACAGCAGCTGTGCCGTCCGTTCGGGACGGACAAGGCGACAGGCAACCGGTCGCTGCGCTTACTGCCCGAGTCGCTCCGGCAGATATTCAACCATTCGACCAATATAGTCGGAGGCATCCTTGTGGCCGGGCGACACGAGTTTCGCCTGTCGGATGGCCGGCAGGAGGGGTCGCGCCGCGGGTCCCAGCCGCAGCGCGGTATTCAAGGCCGCCAGCCTCGCATAAACATTGGCGTGCTGCAGCGCGGCGTCCAACACCGGAAGCGCCCGGTCCAGCGCACCGAGTTTCGCCAGCGTCTCCGCCGCAGTGATACGAACGTCCGGAGAAGTATCGTTAAGCGCCGCCATCAGAGCCGTCTTCGCGGGCGCAGCCTCGGTCCCCAACGCCAGCAGTCCGACGGCGCCCCACCAGCGCACCGCGGAGTCCTCCGCCCGCAGGAGTTCGGTCAGCACACCGAGCTGCCGCACGTCCCGCTGACTCGCCAGATCGGCCGCGCGGAGCAAGGCATCGAGCGGATTCAACCGTGCATCCGTTGCCATCACATACGGGGTGGACTGGCCCAACCGCGCGTGCATCTCGCGTTCGGGCAGAAGGCCGAGATCACCCGCGGCCCGCATCTCCTGCGCGAGTTGCGCCCGGTAGCGGACAAGTTCGGCCGCATAGGCCGGGTTGGTCGCAAGATTGTTCACCTGCCAGGGGTCGTTGCGCACATCATATAATTCCTCGACCGGCTTCCGCGCGGCGAAAAAGCGGGCCGGTGCTCCCGTAAGTTTGCCTTCCTGATGCAGCCGTTCCCACACCCGCATGCTCTCGTGTTGCCAGACATAACTCATATATTGTCCATACGGCAAATGCGGTTGGAAATTCCGGAGGTACTGGAACCGGTGATCCCGAATATAACGGATCGTATCATAACATTCACCCTGACGATCCTTGCCGCCAAAAATCTGAGCACGGGCGGGCGCCGCTTTCGCCCCAAGAAAGGCCGAGCCCTGGAAATGGCCCGGAAACGCCACGCCCGCGAGGCTCAGTACGGTCGGCGCGAAATCAACGAACGTCACGAGCTGGTCAGTGGATCCGCCGGGCACAGTCGGCGCGAGGTGCTGCCATTTTTTCGGGAAACGGACCATCAGCGGAACCTCCAAGCTCGGGCCCCACGCAAACATTTTTACCCCGGGCATGCCCGTGCCGTGATCGGAAAAGAAGAACACAATCGTGTCCTCGGCGAGTCCGTCCTTTTCCAACTCCGCGAGCACGTCGGCGACCTGGTAGTCCATCGCCGTCACGTTCTCATAGTGGCGGGCCCATTCGCGGCGGAACTCCGGAGTGTCGGGGTGGAAGGGCGGCACCGTCACCTTGGCCGGGTCGCGCCGCTGCTCCGGGGTGAGCCGCTTCGTGTTCGCGCGGTAGCGTTCGTCATCGCAGAAGATCTGGCTTTGGTGCGTGACCATGAAGTTAATCACGGAGAAGAACGGCTGGCCTGGCTTGCGATTGCGCCAGTGCGCGCGGTTGCTGGACTCGTCCCACGTGGTCTTCGGGGTGACGAAATTATAGTCCTCCTTCACGTTGTTCGAAGCGTAATACCCGGCGTTCCGCAGGTATTCAGGAAAACACTTCAGGTCCGCCGGCAGTTGGGTGGTCGACCGCATCCGGTGACTGCCAAGGCGCAGCGGATACACGCCCGTAATGAGACAGGAACGACTCGGCGCGCAGACGCCTGTATAGGCAAATGCCTGAGTATAGCGGACACTCTCGCGCGCGAACGCATCGAGATTAGGCGTGACCGCAAACGCGTCGCCATAGGCGCCCAGATGCGGACTGGAATCTTCACACGTGATCCAGAGTATATTGGGTCGATCCGGTGTGGCGGCTTGGAGGCCGCCGGCGAGAACGAAGAGGAGAGCAGTACAAAAAAGCGCGCCACTGACAAGGGAACGAAAGCGGATGATCGACATGGAGAAAACGGAAGCCAGCGACTCGAAGAGACGAATAGGAACCGAGATGAAGGTCAGTCCACGCTTTGCTGCGAGCAAATCCGACGAGCCGGCCGGCAACCGTGGAGCTCGGCGATTCAAGCGCGAGCTTCGGATCAAAACGGCACGTCAGCAGGCCATCGGATTGAATGGCGAGCGTGCTTAGCCCGGCGCTGCTTTCCGCGCTGCACGCGCGGCTTTTCCCAAAATGCGATGATGGCCTCGAGCTCATCGAGCTGTCCGCGCAGCATGTCGCGATCTGCCCGCATTTCCCGATCGAGTCGGGCCTGAAGTTTGTCGAGGGATTTGGCCAGAGAGAACCGCCAGGCGGGGTCCTTGCGGTACTCGCGCACGCGCCGTTCCGCGTCACGGCAGGCGGCAGCAATCTCAGCGCACGCCGTTAGCAACCGGCCCACCGAATTATCGGGACCCAGCACATCTGTTCTTGCCTCCCATTCCACCTCGAGGCGCGCCAGCCAGTCCGCGTCTCCACTCTGCCACGCTTGTTGCACGCGTTCCCAATGCCGGGCGCGCTCCGGGGTCCACGTCCCGCCGCGATCCGGATGCAATTGCTGGACGAGGCGGCGAAAAATCGCCTTGGCGTCGATCTTATCGGGCGACGGCGCGGAGGGAGAACCGAAGCCAAAGAAACCCTGCCCGCCATCGTTGAACATCCCGGCAAACGGGTCGCCCTCGTCGAATTCATCCTCCTCAAAGAAACGCCTCGCCTCCTCGCCGAAAAAATCATCCGGACGCTTCCGGTCACTGCCTGCGCCAGGGCCGGTGCCGGGGTCATCTGCGAAAGGATCCTCCGATTGCGCTCCGGAAGGTGACGGGGTTCGCTTCATCTCGCGCCAAACGGTGGCGGGAGAACGACCCTGAAAATAGGCCTGAGACTCAACGTCTGAAACGATCCGACCCTTCCCTGCGACCTGTTCGGCGAGGTCCCGGACCTCGGAAATCAGAACCGGAAACGTCGTATTCAGCCACGCGCGAAAGGATGGCACGTCAGTCTCGTCATGCCGATGAATGTCATGCGAAGCCTTCTCCAAACGCTGGCGTGCAACCTTAAGCTTCGTCCATGCCGCAGCTTGCAACGGACGGTTGTCGACCACCAGCAGGGCGACACATCGGTTGACCGGTCGCGGCTGAGTCGTGGGTGCAAATTTCCTCAGCGTTCGTTGGTTCCTCCGGCGCGGCATGGCTCGAAAACTGGTGAGCTCCTTCGCTCCGGCAAGTCCAAATCTTGAACGAATTGAAACGCTGGCGGGGCGTGACGCGACTACCGTCCCGCGCCTCGTTCGTCCGCGACAAGCGATCGGAGCTGATTTTCAGCTCGTCATTGCCGGCCAGCAGAGATCTCCATGATGAAGGCGCGCGGCCTTCGCCGCCGCGACCTCTTTCCCCACCCCATCCGCCTTCAGCGCCGTCTTTGGAACGCCATGTCGCTCCTGCCTCTCTTTGATCTTTCGTTAATTACCAGGGCCGCCCGACCCGCTCAGGAAAGCGAGGCTCGTCGAGCGTTGGGAGCAGGTTGATCGTTATAATGCCCTGGTCCTCGCCTACTGCGCGACGACCCCGCATCACCCCTATATTGATATCAACCCTGCATTGGTTGACGCCGACGGCCGTCCGCGTCTCGATCTCTACAAGGCCGACAACCCCTCTTCCTATGACGAGTTCGCCCGCATTATCAAACCGGTGCTGCAGCGGGTGTGGGCCGAGCCGAATTCGGCGGTAAAATCCGAAGTCTCGCGCTGAGATCGGTCCCGCGCCCATCGGGCCACTTCGGCGCAATTCACCCGCATGACTGCGAATTCCGGTTTGCGCCCCACGCCTCGCTCATAAAACTACCGCATGCGCCTCACTCCCGCTCGATCTCCCTTCCTGGCCTTGGTCTTGACGTGGGCTTGGCTTGCACCGCTGTACTCACTCGCCGCCGAATCGAATTCGAAGCGTCAGCCCAATGTTCTTTTCATCGCCATTGACGATCTGGGTCCGGCGCTCGGCTGCTATGGTAATGCCATCGTCAAGACCCCGCACATCGATCGCCTCGCCCGTTCGGGTGTCCGCTTCGCGAGGGCCTATAATCAAATCCCTCTCTGCAACCCGAGCCGCGCGTCCGTGCTCACCGGGTTGCGCCCTGATGTCATCAAAGTCTATGATCTCACGCGGCATTTTCGCGAGGAAGTACCCGACGCCCAGACGCTCCCGCAGCTGTTTCGCCAGGCCGGTTGGTGGGCCGGACGCGTCGGGAAGATTTATCATTACAACGTCCCGGCCGGCATCGGGACGAACGGCCTCGATGACGCCGCGTCGTGGGACCACGTCGTCAATCCGAAGGGCCGCGATGTCACGGACGAACCTCTCATCACGAATCCCACGCCGACGCGTCCCGTCAGCGCCGCCCTGAGCTGGCTCGCCGCCGACGGAACCGACGAAGAACAGACCGATGGCATGATCACAACCGAGGCGATCGCGTTACTTGAGCAACGGCGTGAACAGCCGTTCTTTCTGGGCGTCGGATTCTTTCGTCCGCATACCCCATTTGTCGCGCCAAAGAAGTATTTCGATCTGTATCCGTTGGAGCAGATCCAACTTCCCACCGCGCCCGCGAACGACCGCGACGACATTCCGTCGATTGCCTTCGCTCACAATAACCCAACGCCCCATTACGGCTTGGATGAACGCACGGTTCGCCAGGCGTTGCAGGCGTACTATGCGGCGGTCTCTTTTGTGGACGCGCAGGTCGGACGCCTGCTCGAAGCGCTGGAACGGCTGAAGCTCGCCGACAATACCATTGTAGTGCTATGGAGCGATCACGGCTACCACCTCGGTGAGCACAATGGGATCTGGCAGAAGCGCACGCTCTTCGAGGAGTCGGCCGGCGCTCCCCTAATTATTCGCGCACCCGGCGCGGCCGGTAACGGCAGTACCTGTAACGCCGTGGTCGAGTTCGTCGATATCTACCCGACCCTGGTTCAGGCCGCGGGGCTCACGTTGCCACCCAACCTTTCCGGCCGAAGCCTCGTTCCCCTGCTGGCGTCACCCACGCGCGCCTGGGATCAGGCCGCGTTCACGCAAATCCTGCGTCCGGGCAACGGCACCCCCGTCATGGGCCGCACTATCCGCACGGATCGCTGGCGCTATACAGAATGGGCAGGCGGCGAAGCCGGAGCCGAGCTCTATGATCACAGGAGCGACCCGCGTGAATTCACCAACCTCGCCAACCGCCCCGACCATCAGGCAACCCGCGCGGAATTACGGCGCCGGTTTGAAGGCAAGGCCGCAGCGGGTGTGCCGACGGCGCCGTTCGATCCCGCCCGGCTTTAAGCCTCCGCTTGCGGTGAGCGATGGAGGGGGAAACGCGGAGGACAGACAGGAATGTCTGTTTCACCCGGAGTTAGCGAACCGATCTGCCTTCCGATCGGTTAGCGCGGGGCGAACAAAATGCAGATCGGCGCGGGCACGTTGATGACGCCCTTGGTTTGATACGTAAGTTCGCCGGTTAGCGGGTTCACGCGATGCACCGAAACCGTGTTGGAGTCCGCGCCGGCGGCCAGCAGCCAGCCACCACCCGGCGCGAGATTGATATTACGCGGAAACGCGCCCCGGATCGGCTGCACCTGCACGACTTTCAGCGCAGCCGTGGCGGGCTCAGCCTGATAGACAGTTACGGTGTCGTGTCCGCGATTGGACGAATACACAAAGCGACCACTGGGGTGGACGACAATTTCCGCGGCGGCGTTAAACGCTTCCTTTGTCTTCGCGACGTCGCTCAGCGCTGGCACGGTGGCGAGTTGCCGGGCCGTACCCGCCGCCGCGTCCCACGCAAACGTCGTGACGGAGAGCGAGAGCTCGTTGAGCAGATAGATGAACTTTCCATCCGGAGAGAACCGCAGATGACGCGGGCCGCCGCCGGGAACCGAGGCGGCGAAGCCATGGCGCTCGATCGCCGGCGTATCCAGATTGATGCGATAAATAATAATACCATCGAGCCCGAGATCAGGAACCAGGGCGAAGCGACCATCAGGAGAAAAGCCGGTATAATGCGGATGGGGCGCATCCTGACGACCGCGCACGACCTTGGAGCCGCCTTCGTGTTCCGTTACCTTTGCCGTGCCCAGGCGGCCCGTGGCATCGAGGGGAAACAAGGCGACCGAACCGCCGCCATATTGCGCCGTCATCAGAAACTTGCCGGACGGGTGCACCGCGATATGGGCGCCGCCGCCGTCGCCCGTCGGCGAGGTATTGATCTGTTCCAGCGCGCTGTCCTGCCCAATCCGATACGCCAGGGCGCCGGGGCCGCCGGAGAAGTTGCCCACAGCATAAAGGATTTTTCCATTCGGATGCAGCGCGAGAAATCCCGGCGAGCCGACTTCGGCGGCGAGTTCCGAGGCCGTGAGCTTGCCCGTCGCGGTGTCGAATGTGGCGCGGTAAATACCTTTGGCTCCCGGGCCGCCGGTACCGAAATAGACGGGGAGGATTTCGGCACGAATCGCGCCGGCCAGAGAGGACAACGCGAGCACCATTGCCGACGCACGGAAATACGAAAGGGGCTTCATGTCGTCATCGCTAGCAGGCACAACGCCGCGGCACCAGCCGGATCCTCAGCATTTCACCATCGGGACTGGGACCACGCCCGGGCCGGAACACGCGCACGGGCGCCAGAACGGCAGCGGGCGATCCTAGTTCGCCACTTTGATGCCCGTCGGCAGGATAACAATTTTGCGATCCCGATACAGCGAGCCGATGGCTTGTTTAAAGGCCTTCTTGCTGATTCCGAGCGCATCGCGAATGGCCTCGGGTGAACTGTTGTCGTGCAACGGCAGAAAGCCATCGGCCGCCTTCAGCGCAGTGAGAATCTGTTCGGTGACCGGTGCAATGCGGTGGAAGCCGGCCCGATCGAGCGCGAGGTCGATTTTGCCGTCCTCACGTACGGCCCGCACATAGGCATCGAAACGCGAACCCGTCGCGAGCGGACCGGCCAGCTCGGAACGATAGAGCAAGCCGCGGTGGGCATGCTCGATGATGGCGTTATAGCCGAGCGGGCTGTCGCCGGTAATGATAATAGCCACCCGCTGGCCCTCGGTGTACGTTGCCGGAGTTTGATTTAACCAACGATTGAGTCGGGCGCTGGCGATGATGCGATCGGTGCGCTCATCCAGCGCCACCCGGACGACGCGATAATCGCCGGGTTGCAGCGGCGAAGCCTGTTCGCGGATCGGCAGCAAAAGATCCTTCCCCAGGCCCCAATCGAGAAACACCCCGATGCGCGGGTTTACGCTCACCACCCGCAAGTAGGCGAATTCGCCGACCATCGCGAGCGGGGTCTCGGTGGTGGCGACGAGCCGGTCCTCCGAATCGCGGTAAACGAAAACATCGATCGTGGATCCCGGACCAACACCGCTGGGAATGTAGCGTCCAGGCAGGAGAATCTCCCCGTGGGTGCCGCCATCGAGGTAGAACCCCGGTGGAGCCTGACGGATAACGGTGAGAAGATTGCGTCGGCCAATGGATGCCATCCACTCGTTTACCACGTCCAGCGAGCGGCGCCAGAACGTTCCTCCGGGCCGGTCCGGAAGCCGATCTGCTTGGATTTTGTCGCAGGTGTTAATTCGTGATACGGTCGAGGAGATGGCAGCACTGGACATAATTATTTTCACCGACGGGGCCTGTGAAACGAATCCGGGACCGGGCGGCTGGGCGGCTATTCTTACGGCCGGGGCCCATCGGAAAGCGATTTCAGGTGGAGTCCGTCGCACGACCAATAACCGCATGGAGCTACGGGCGGCCATTGAAGCGTTGAAGGCGCTGAAGAAGGACGGACAACGGGTGAAGATTGTAACCGACTCGCAGTATGTCGCTCGGGCGGTGACGGAACGTTGGGTGGAAAAATGGGCAGCGAAGGGCTTCAAGAAAGGTGATGGCTTCCGCGAGAATACCGACCTCTGGATTGAGCTTCGAGGGTTGCTGAGCCGTCACACGGTGCAGTTCGAGTGGATTCGCGGCCACGCCGGGCACGAAGAAAACGAGGCGTGTGACGTCTTGGCCGTCGCAGCGAGGCGCCAAAAGAACCTCGGCGCCGATGAGGGCTTCGAGGACCCGGAGAAGGTACGATCGCTCCTGAACCTGACGCTGCTCTGAGCTACATGCCAGGGTGAGACGGACATTCCTGTCTGTGATCGGGAACGACGGAACAGGCAGGAATGCCTGTGTCACTTCGCGGGCCGGAGGCGACTT
>JBBQEG010000069.1:0-17529 GCA_038320495.1 Opitutales bacterium
AAAAGAAAACCGGCTGCTCACTCTCGCAAGGATTCGGCGCGGGCGTTGAAGGAGGCGAGTAACTCGGTGTGCTCGCGGGCCTCGGCCCCATTCACATGCACGAGCCCGCGCGCAAATGGCGGCTGTTCATTCGGCTCATCCTGCCAGCGAGTCCACGCATAGCCGACCACGGAGCGATGCCGCGCCATGCGCTCCAAGGCGCTCCGACCCCGACGCAACATTCGCTCCAAGGTCGTCAGCCGCGGCTGGCGCCGTTTGGTGACGGCGCGGACGCCCGTTTCATCCATCCAACAGACATCGTCCGCCATCACCGGTTGCGAACCAAGAGCGTCCGGTGCCGGCAGCTCATTCCAGCCGGGCATGGCGACATCGACGGCGGGATACGTGCATTCGGCCAGGACGCTCGTTCCCGTCTTCACCTCTCCCGGTGAGCCATGCGCCGGGTCAAAACGACACCCGAAGATCAAATGGTTCGGATCAACGTCCCGGACCGCCGCCGAGGTCGTCGCGAAGTAACGCCGTGCGAACTCACGGGACCACCGGGCTTCGTCGCGCGCATATCCCCGCGTTGCAATTCCGTATTCCCGGCGCGTCATCGTGCGCACCACCTCCTTGTTGTTCAGCACAACGCCCCAGGCCCGCGCCACGGCATCGAGGCGGCTCTGATGCAGCGCGAGCACAAACTCCCAGGCCGCATGGTAGGCTGCAAAAGTCGGCTCCAGGCTCAGGCAGATCTGCAGCAACGTCGGGCGACCGCTGGCCGGCGACTGCGCCCAGCCAAGCGCGTCATCGGTCACCCAGCCGAGCAGTTCCTTTGTATCCGAAAGCTGGGCACACACGGATTGCGCCCGGGCGGCGGCAAGGGCCGTCCACTCCGCCGCAAACACATCCGGCAAACGCGTCCCCGGCGCAACGATCGGGGGAGCCGCCCGGCAGAAATCGACGACGGCCAGAAAAGGAAACCCATCCTCGCGCACGGAGCCGTCGTCACCGACGCCGATCGTATTGAAACCCCAACTACGAAGCCGGCTCGCACTGTCCAGCGGCCAGCCCCGGTCGCCCGGTCGCGCCGAGGCCGTCACGCCATGCACGGCCTTGCAGAAAAAAGGCGACCCAGCCGGATCGAGGAGCGTCCACTGACCATCCAGCCTTTGACCCACGCGAAAAAAACCAGGCGTTCCCCGCAGGGTGACGGAGCGCAGGACCGGAGCGGCGGAAAGAGTTTCAGTGACCGGCCGCATGTGCGGGCTTACTTGGCGCCGCTGTTTCTCCGGCTCGAACCTTTGCCGCCGCTCCCCACAGTCAAAATCGTGCCGGCCAATAAACCGACGGCAAATACGCCAAAGAAGATCAAGGCTGCGGATGCTTGGATCGGCGTCTTGTCCGTGGTGCCCGCCACCGGGAAATGGAAATCGACCCGGTGCGTGTTGTTCATCCCCACGTAGAGCATCACGAAAAGGATGACGAGGAGCGCGATGGTTTTGACGACGGCTTTAAGCATGAGCGGAAAAGGAGGCGGGCAATCCGCACTGGGCTAAAGTCCCGCGACCCGCCGCGCAAATGTAAAGCGGTCACGGCAGCAAACGCCCATGGGGAAACGTTTTGATCGAGAGTGTTACAGGCATTCCTGCCTGTTACCTTGGCCCGGCCGGTACCGGGTCGGCACCCGTTTGAAGGCTTTTCGGGGGACAGACAGGAATGTCTGTTTCACTGCCGATCCCGAGGCAAAGACTGGCGAATCCCTCAACCGGCCTTCTGCGTGAGCTCGTCGTAAGCCGCACTCAGGTTCATCGGCATCCGGTTCTGCGGACCCGGCGGCAGATGGAAGTCGGTGAAGCCGGGCAGGTTCTCCAAACCCAGGATCCGCTCCTTCGGCTCACCCGCATCGATTCGCTTCTGCGTGTGCTCCAGCAGCGCGGTGAGGTAGTCGCGGAAGACGAGCAAGTCGCCACGCTTTCCCGTGACGCCGAATTTCGCGTTGCCGTGCCCAAAGATGTAAATCGCATCCGCCGGATACGTCTTGGCCACGGTCTCGAGCACCGTCACCCAATTCCGGATACTTGCTCCACCCGGACGGTCGATGAACGGGTACAACCGGTTGAACATCAGATCGCCCATGTGGATGACGTTGGCCTTTTCGAAATGCGTCACGATGTCGCCCTTGGTATGCGCAGCCCCGTGGTACTTCGCGGAAACGGTCTCCGCGCCGAGATCCTTCTTCCACGTCTGCGGAAACGTGGTGTCGGGATAGGTCTGACGATCGAGGGTGTTGTCGCGTTCCGCCCGGGAGCGCTGCAATTCAGGCACGTTGGCATGCGCCACGATCATCTTTGCCACGGGCTTCATCACGCCATTGCCGCCGGTGTGATCGCCGTGATGATGGGAGTTGATGACGAGATTGAGCGGGCGATCGTTGCGTCCCGGCAGGCCACGGAGAAACAGCGCCGCCGTATCCGCGAACTGCGTATCCACACACGCCAGCGCGTCCTTATTTACGAGCCAACCAATGCTACCACCGCGGGCGGTAAAATAGCCGACGTCCCGACGTAGAGGAAAGAACTCCGGCACGGCAGGCGCAGGTGTGGCGGTCGGCGGGCGGACACCCGACGCCGGCGTTTGGGCCGAAACCGAGCGGGCGAACAAACCCGCGGCAGTAAACATCGAGGAACGAACAAGGAAGTCGCGACGGTTCATCGCCAAAGCGATATGCGTAAACTCCAGCCGCACAATCGAGAATCGCTGGAAAGTTTTGAGGAACCGCTTGCGTTATGCGCCGCGGTCACCGTCCCACCGTGCGATTTTTTGTAACCAATGCCGGTCTCCGTGGTTTCTTCCGGCAATCGCAACCATGTCCCGCTGCCGCCGTGATCGCTGCCACCCAAGAAATCTCCACTCCACCGAGCTTTTGCGTCGAGCCACCCAAGCATTATGGTGCTGATCCATCTGGTACGCTGCCGTCCGCGTCGTCTTCGATCAACCGCTCGCCCACCGCTTCCTTGGAAACGCGCCTCGAATCCCGCCCTGACCATGCGCTCATGCTCGCGGTACGCGCCGGCGAACTCGACGCGTTGGGGGAACTTTTTGAGCGCCATCACGGGCCGCTCTTCGGCTTTCTTTTGAAGCTGACCGGCAACCGTCCGGCGGCCGAGGACATCGTGCAGACGGTGTTTCAACGCATGTTGAAATACCGCCATACCTACCGGGATGAGGGTAGCTTCACGGCATGGATGTATCACCTCGCCCGCCGCTCCTCGTCCGATCATTTCCGCAAGGCCAACGCCGCCCCGCACTCGACGGATCCGGCGAACCTGCACGGGCATCCCGACGACGCGCCGCACGCTGCGCTCCACGCCACCGCGCGCGACGATCAGGAGCAGCTCTATGCGGCACTCGCCCAACTCGATCACCATGATCGCGAAGTCCTGCTCCTCTCGCGCTTTCAGGAGCTCTCCTTTGCTGAGATTTCCACAATCCTAGAATGCTCCGTCGGTGCCGCCAAGGTCCGCGCCCACCGCGCGCTGCGCACGCTGAAGGAGATTTATCTCAAGAGTTGCTAGTGCGTTTCGCGAGCAACCCACAAAGACCGCAAGGACACCGTCAGTTTAACCCTCCTCGCACCTCTATTCCTCTCATCATGACCTGCCAACACGCTCGCGATCACTTTCCTGAATTACTCGATCCTCGGACCGCGGCGACGGCTCACCGTGAAGTGCGCAGTCATCTCGCGAGCTGCCCCGCGTGCCAGCATGAGTTCGCCGCGATCAGCCGAACCGCTCACGTGCTCGATGCGCTGCCGGTATCGCCGCCATCACCGCGCCTGCGCCAAAATTTCTACGCACTGCTGGATGCAGAAAAAGCGGGCTCCAGTTCGATCCCCTTTGCGGCGGCGAAACCCTCACGCCGCTTCGGCTTCATTCGCTGGATAGTCGCTCCGGTTGCCGCGGTGGCGCTGGCGCTACTGAGCTTCGTGGCCGGCACGCGTTACACACCGGCGCCGGCCCCGATCGCGCCGGACCGTGCCATCGCGGCGGAGGCGGACGCCACCACCGCCCATCGCAAAATCGCCGAGCTCGAACGCAAACTCGATACGATGGGACAACTGGTGGGTTACTCGATCCTGCAGCAACAACAACGCCCTACTCATGATCGGTTGCGCGGCGTCCTGCGGTCAGCCTCCAGTGCGTCGGAGAATCCCGATGACCAGGTCATCAACGAACTGATCAGTGCCTTGGCCTTCGATCCCAGCATCAACGTCCGGCTGCGCGCCATCGAGGCCTTGTTTCCCCACGCCGATCAGGACGTCGTGCGGGCAGGCGTGCTCGCCTCGCTCTCGCGCGAACAGAACCCGCTCGTGCAGGTTTCAATGATCGATTTCCTGACCGAAGCGGGCGACACGGAAGCCCGGCCCGCGTTGGAGAAAATCTCCTTGAGCGAATCGACGGACCGGAGCGTGCGGGATGCCGCCCGACGGGCCCTCGCTCAATTTTGAACCGCAATATCTCACCCGCATGCGCGACTCACTGCTGAACGCCCTAGCTGGATCGCCACGCCCTCGTTCCTCGGGATCGCGATGACAAATCAGGGCGCGAAATATCCGGGCTAGTCGTTCACTCCACTCTTTTAAAACATGAAACTATTCCATTCCTCCTCCTCCTCCGTTCGACTCCTCCTAGCTGTGGCGTCGTTGATGACGCTCCCCATTACCACCCGCGCAGCCGAAGAAACGACTTTGGCTCTCGCCTTTTCCGATCCCGCGAAACCCGGCACGCTAAAAATCCAGGTCGGCCGCGGCGACCTCCGCATCCAGGGGACGGATACGACGGAAGTCGTCGTGAAATCCGAGGCGAAGGCCGCGGCCAAGACGGCCCGCCGGGATGGCCTGCGCGTCCTCACCGCAGCCTCGAGTTTTTCGCTCACGGAGAAGGATAACGTGATCACGCTCGATGCGCTGGGCGAAGGTTGGGCGGGCTCAAGCGCGGATTTTCGGGTCACGGTCCCGCGCTCGACCTCGATCGTCGTTCAAAACTCCTGGGGCGGCGATGTCACCTGTATGGGCCTTTCCGGTGACATCGAAATCAACAGCATGAATGGCCAGATCCGCCTCGAGGATGTTTCGGGTGGGATCGTCGTCTCGACCATGAACGGCGAGATTCGTGCCACCGTGCGGGAACTGCAGGAGAAAAAACCGCTCTCGTTTACTTCGATGAATGGCGAGGTACAGCTCCGCATTCCGGCGCAAGCGAAGGCGAACGTTCGACTTCGTACCCAGAATGGATCGGTGCTCACCGACTTCGCCGAGACTGCGCTCGTGACCAAAACCGAATCGGTCTCGGGTGCTCACAGTCGCAGCGCCGTCCGCACGCCACGGCCCCCCTCGAGCGGCGAGAGCGAAGTGGGCGAAGCGGTCCGGCAAGCGATGCAGGAAGCAGCTCAAGCGGTGCGCGAAGGCGCAGCGGCGGCCCGGGAGGCTCTGCGCGCAGCGGCCGACGAATTTCGCACTCACAGCAACACCGATGAGCCGCATCCGCCGCGCCCCCCCAGGCCCGTCACTCCCACCCCCACCGGCGGGAAACTCGTGACCGGGAGCTTAAATGGCGGCGGCCCGGAGATCAGCATCGCGACGATGAACGGCGACGTGATTCTGCGGAAAGGGGATGACCGGAAGTGACCGGCGGACCGCCTCGAATGTTGTGTCGAGAATCGAGCCCGAGGGATTCACACGCCACTCAACTGCAACTATAAGCGATTTCACCGGGCCACGATGGGCGCGCTGCTATACATCCGGCAGGCTATTCTGATTTTGAGGAAACAAACGATCGGGTCATGTTTCCCAGCTTCTTCATTCCTTCATCCATGCTCCCCGTTGTCATCGTTTTGCTTTTACTGACTGCGCTTGTCGCGACGGAACCGTCGTCGCCAAACGGCAGTGGCGATAGCTGATGGATCAGCAGTGCGGACAGCGATCGGCATTATTTAACGGCGTCCGCGGAAGCCAGATCGAGGGGGCTCGCCGACACGGGCAGGATTCTAAATTAGTCAGGGGCGCCTCCATGAAGGAAGCGCCCCTGGTTGTTTTTCTGCTTTATTCGTTCGCAGCGAGGCGAGCGCCGACCAGCGAATGATCAACGATTCTCACCGGGAGGAGGACTTTCGTCTCCACCGGCACACCGTTGTGCTCCGCTGGCTTGAAGCGCCATTGCACCACTGCGGCCAGCACGGCAGAAGCAAGCGCGTCGTCCGGACTGGACTTCACGGCAAGATCAACCGGCTTTCCTTTTTCATCCACCACAAACACGAGCTGCACCAAGGCGCCGTGATATTCTGGACCGACACTGGGGGTGACCACAATGACGGGAACCGGAATGCCGGGCCCCTTGCTACACGTCTCGAGGTAAGCTTGCCCGGCCCCCATCGCCGAAGCGAAAGGGGAGATGAGCGAACTCACAGTGAGGAGGACAACGAGTTTACGAACTGCTTTCATGGTATTAAACTCCGCGGATTAAGCGGAGAGTTTGGTTTTCTATCAGGTTGAACACCCGCCACGTCGCTTACGTTTGACGATAAGCGAAGCTTGGGGCGTTTTGCCGGGACCGTGTTTTCACGCGGCTCCGTCAAAGGATCCGTCTTGGGGAAACCAAAGTCCGCGCGCACTCGTTCGCGCGCGGCTGAAAGCTCATGCGAGTCAGGCGATAAACACCCCGATCGCATGAAGATTATTCAAAGAACCTCATCAGGAATCCTCCTGACCACAACGATAGAGCATTCGGCATGCCGACTGTGCAAGGATGGGCTGGGGGCGTCACCTACATGTAACCGTACACTGGCATGGGACTGGAAAATCCCTATGGATTTCCCTCAAACGCGACTTGCACGAACGAGCTTATCACGGTTCCGTGGACACTTGTATCATGTCTGAACCCGATTCCGCCCTCCCTCCCGTCAAAGCCAGCCGCGTTCCGGTGGCACTCCTTCAGTGGTTCGACTCCGACTACACGCCCGAGGGCCCGGAGAAGATGCGCAACGAGCCCGACAAGGTCGATTGGATGCGGTGTATCCCGTTCATCATTCTCCACGCTGGCTGCTTGGGCGTGCTCTGGGTCGGTGTGAGCCCCGTCGCGGTCTGGGCCGCGGTGGCATTCTATTTCGTGCGGATGTTTGCCGTCACCGGAATCTATCACCGCTATTTCTCGCATAAAACGTACAGCACGTCGCGGGTTGGCCAGTTCCTGCTCGCCCTCTGGGGCGGAACGACGGTGCAACGCGGCGCGTTGTGGTGGGCGTATCATCATCGTCATCATCACCAGCACTCCGATGAACCGGAGGACGCGCACTCCCCGCATGTGCACGGCTTTTGGTGGTCGCACATCGGCTGGATCACGAGCCGCCGCAATTTCCCAACCGACTACTCCAAGATCAAGGATCTGGCCAAGTTCCCCGAGCTGGTCTGGTTGAATCGATTCGACACCGCCGTGCCGCTAGTTTTTGCCCTTTCCCTGTTCGGGCTCGGCAGCCTCCTCGCCGCCTACGCTCCCCATCTCGGCACCAATGGCTGGCAGATGCTCGTGTGGGGCTTCTTCATCAGCACCACCGCGCTTTTTCACGGCACTGCCTGCATCAACTCCATGGCGCATCTGATGGGCCGCCGCCGTTTCGACACCGGAGACGATTCCCGCAACAGCTTCATCCTGGCGATGATCACCCTCGGCGAAGGCTGGCACAATAACCACCACCGCTACCAGTCCTCCACCCGGAACGGCTTCTATTGGTGGGAGATCGATATCACCTACTACGGCCTCAAGGCGCTTTCTTGGACGGGGCTGATCTGGGGCCTCAAACCCGTGCCAGCATCGATCATGGAAGAGGCCGCCCGGGCGGACCATGTTACCAGCATTGCTGCTGCCCAACGCGCCGCACACACGCATCCGGATTTCTCATCTCTTAAGAAAGTTGTCCCGGCCGCAGCCGCGTTCGCTGTCGCCACCGCGAGTGCCGCCCAAGCCACGATGCCGAAGACGGCCGAAGAGCCCGCCGTCCACAAGGATGTCACCGAGTTGGTGCACCCAAAGCCGCCGCAACCTCCGACGCCGCCCGTCCTCTAACCTAAGTCGGCGCTTCCCCAGCGTCTCGTTCTCCCAAGGCGCCGTCACCACGGCGCCTTTTTAGTGCCCGCTTCAGAGCGCGACGCACCCCCGCAAACGGGGAAGTTCTATTCCAGTTAGGGGAAAACACCGGATCGCACCCGGATGATGCGTCCGATAACGACGGCCGACCGTATCACTCCCCGTCATGCCAACGATCGCCATTATCGGAACCGGAATCTCCGGGCTCGGCTGCGCCCATTTCCTACAACGCGATTTCGATCTAACCCTTTTTGAACAAAATGATTATGTCGGGGGCCATACCCATACGGTCGCCGCCGCCGAGCCCGGCACCGGACGCGCTCTGCCCATCGATACCGGGTTCATGGTGTTCAACAAAATCACCTACCCGAACCTGACCCGACTTTTCACCGAACTCGACGTGGCCATCAAACCAGCGGCGATGTCCTTCAGTGTCCGCCATTCGGATACGGGGCTGGAATTTGCCGGTTCGTCCGTTAATCACCTTTTCGCGCAACGCCGGAATCTCCTGCGGCCGCGATTCTGGCGCATGCTGGCGGCGATCTCGCGCTTCAACCAGGAGGCCATTGCCACCCTGAGCGACCCTGCCGCGACCAACGAGACGCTGGCTGATTACGTGCGGCGCCGCCACTATGGTTCCGACTTCCTGGACCTGTACTTGATCCCGATGAGCTCGGCGGTGTGGACGACCCCGCCAGAACTGATGCTCCAGTTCCCCGCGACGACGCTGCTCCGGTTTTTCCACAATCATGGTTTCCTCGGACTGCACACGCAGCATCCGTGGTGGACGGTGGACGGCGGGTCGAAGCGGTACGTGGAAAAACTCACAGCGCCTTGGCGTGATCGTATTCGCGTGAATCAGGGCGCAAAGCGCGTCGTGCGCACGGCCAACGGCGTGGCGGTTACTACCGTGAATGGTGAGACCCAACTCTTCGACAAAATCATCCTGGCGTGTCACGGCGACCAAGCCCTGCGACTCCTCGCCGCTCCCACTTACGACGAAGCGCGCCTGCTCGGCGAGTTCCGCTATCATCCGAATGTCGCCACTCTCCACACCGATGCGACGGTGATGCCGCGAACCCGACTCGCTTGGTCGAGTTGGAATTACGAAATTGCGCGCGATGCGGCTGGCGGCACGTCAACTGCAACACACTACTGGATGAACTCGCTCCAAGGCGTCTCGAACCGCGAAAATTATTTCGTCACCCTCAATCGCCCGGAGTCGATTGCACCTGCGCGCGTCCTCCGCCGGATTAACTACGAACACCCTCTCTTCACGCTCGGCGCAGTCCGCGCCCAGGAAGAGCTTCGCCAACTGAACGCGAGTGCTCGCGGCGACACGGAAACTTATTTCGCCGGCGCCTGGCAGCGCTTCGGGTTTCACGAAGATGGCCTCCAAAGCTCGGTTCAGCTCAGCGAATTACTGCTCGAGTGCGACCCTTGGATCGGCCGATCCCACCCCGCCGCCAGCCCTTCTACCGCGTCGTCGATCGCCTCCGCGGCCTCGGCTCACGTCTAAGCAAGCGTTGTTCGAAATGGGCGAGCCAATGCAATCCGGTCTTTTTGAATGTCGCGTGATGCACGCGCGCTTCGCCCCGCACCGACACCAGTTTAGCTATCGTATTTTCCTCCTGGCCGTCGATCTGGACGAAGTGGCAAGTCTGCCTCAACGCGTCGGGCTGTTCTCGTTCAACCGGCGCAACGTCTACTCCTTCCGGGATCGCGACTACCTGCCGATCGATGAACCGGTTTATCCTCCACCAACCGCAACCGAATCCGCCGCGCCGGTGTTAGCGGTAGCGCCAACTCCGTCCACCGCCCGTGTAAACGCGCTCACTAAAACAGCGCCATTTCATTCCCCCGCCGACCTGAAGACCCGCGTCCTCACATTGGCTTCCAAGCACGGCACGGATCTGACCGGCGGGCGGGTGATCCTCCTCACGCTCCCGCGCGTCTTCGGCTATCTGTTCAACCCGGTGTCATTCTATTTCTGTTACGATCGACAGGGAACACCCGCGGCGGTGATTGCGGAAGTGACGAATACGTTTCGCGAGGTGAAGCCTTACTTCCTCGGGGCACCGACGCGTGATGCGCGCACCGGCGCATTTCGTCTCCGCGTGCCCAAACACTTCTACGTCTCGCCCTTCTCGGATGTCGACGTGGCCTTCGATTTCAACCTGCGCATCCCCGGCAATCGTCTCGCTCTGCAGATCGATGACTATACGGAGGGCGCCCGCACCCTCACGACCACGTTGACGGGGAACCGCCGGGAGCTCACGACCGCGCGTCTGGCGTGGTACACGCTCAAATACCCGTTGATCACCGTCCGAGTCATCGCGCTGATCCACTGGCACGCCCTCCGGCTGTGGATGAAGCGAGTGCCATGGTTCGCCAAGGCCGCCCGGGCCGGTGACCAACGCGGCCTGCATCGCCCTCATCATTCGCTGGCGCCCCAGGCGCCGACCGCACCTGCCGCCCACGCCTCCAGCGATCGGGTCTCCGCTTCCGCTTCCCTCCAGCCTTCCGACGCCGCATGAGCTCGCTGTCCACTGAATCCCGCCCCTCCCCAGCCGCCCTGGTCCGCGCCCGCGCCGCGCGGCCGTCCGCCTACCGGAGCTCCGTGCTCAAGGCGCTCTCGGCCATGTCGCGAGGTCATCTCCGGATTGAGCTGCCCGGCAACGCCACTCACGAGATCGGATCCGCAGCGGACGCCTCCGAACGCACGCTGCCCGGCGGGCTCTCCGCGGCTGCTCACATCCGGGTCCACCACGAAGATTTTTTTAAGAAATGCTTTTGGTCCGGCGACATCGGCCTGGCCGAATCCTTTATGGATGGCGATTGGGACACCGGGGACCTCACCACCGTGATCGGCTGGTTTATCCTAAATCTGGATACAGCGCCCACGATGTCCGGATCGCAACGCTCCCGCACGACCGCGCTGAATCTCCTGCGCCACGCCAACCGGATCGGCCACCTCCTGCGCCCCAACACCCTCGCGACCGCGCGCCGCAACATCAGCGCGCATTACGACCTTTCAAACGAGTTCTTCGCGCTGTTTCTGGATCCATCGCTCATGTACTCCGCCGCCAGGTGGCCGGCGCACGCGCAGCACCTGACGCTCGAACAGGCGCAGTACGAGAAAAACGACGCCCTCTGCCGCAAGCTTCGGCTCAAGCCCTCCGATCGCGTCCTCGAGATCGGCACCGGCTGGGGCGGCTGGGCGCTGCAGGCCGCCCGCAACTACGGCTGCCACATCACCACGATCACCCTTTCGCAGGAGCAATTTGAGCTCGCCCGCAGTCGCGTGATCGACGCGGGTCTGGCGGGACGGATCGATGTGCAACTGCGTGATTTCCGCGACCTCGAGGGCCGCTTCGACAAGATCGTCTCGATCGAGATGCTCGAAGCCGTCGGCCACAAGTACCAGGAGACGTTTGCCCAGGCCGTCGCGCGCCTGCTGCAGCCGGAAGGCTTGCTCGCGCTGCAGTTCATCACGTGTCCAGATTCTCGATACGAACGCTTCCGCCAGGGTGTCGACTTTATCCAGAAGCACATGTTCCCGGGCTCGCTCCTGCTCTCGCTCAACCGACTGAACGACCTGCTCGCACGTTCCGGAGGGTTCGTCCTGAACGAACTCGAGGATTTCGGCCCCGACTACGCCCGCACCTTGCGCACGTGGCGGGAGCACTTCGACGCCCGCCGGGAACAAGTGCAGGCCTTGGGCTTCGATGCCCGCTTTGTCCGCAAATGGACTTACTATCTGTGTTACTGCGAAGCCGCCTTCGCGCTGCGGAATATCTCCGTGGTCCATACGCTCCACACCCGGGCGAACAACCTCAATTTGTAGGATCGTGGACTTGAGCCGAAATCCGCTCCGGAGCGATCAACACCCAATCCTTTTTTCAGTTTCAACTCTGAGCTCCCCGATCTCCGCCTCTCGCCCATGATCATCGCCCTGCGTCTGCTCTTTATCGTTGTGATCGCATCCATGCTCGCGGTCACGACGTGGGCGAGCCTGCACACCCCGCTCCTTTCCCTTCCGCGGGACGTGTGGACGCACCCGTGGTTCATCGCGACGTTGATCGATGCGTATTGGGCATTCATTACGTTCTACGTCTGGGTCGCCTGGAAAGAACAGTCCGCGGTCGCCCGCCTCCTCTGGCTGCCAGCGATCCTCGCGTTGGGCAATCTCGCCATGGCGGCCTATATGCTGGCGCAACTGTTCCAAGTCTCCGCAAACTCGCCGCTCGCTCCCGTGTTCACCCAACGCAACCGCGGTGCGCTGCTGCTCCCGGGCGCGTTAACCGCCGGATCCGTCGCCGTCTACCTTCTCGCGTGACCACGTTCGCTCCAGATGCCGCGGCTTCGCGGGCGCCCGATGACAAGCGGGGCTTTTGGCGCCGACAGCTCATCGATCCGCTGCGAGTCCAACTCACCCGCGGCGTAACGCCCGATCGCCTCGCGTTCACCGTTGGATTGGGCACCGCGTGTTCGCTCTTTCCGTTTCTCGGGCTCACCTCACTGCTCAATCTCGGTATCGGCGCCGCCCTGCGCCTGAATCATCCCATCCTCCAAACGCTGAATCAGGTCCTCGGCGCGGTGCAACTCGCCCTGATCCTCGTCTATGTGCGCGTCGGTGAATGGCTCTGGGGTGCGAACACCGGGGCCTTCACGTTGAGTGAGATGTTGCGGGTGTTTCGCGAAGAAACGCTCACCGCGTTTTTCCAGCAGTTCGGTTGGGCTGGCGTGCATGCGCTCACTGCGTGGCTGGTAACGTCACCGCTGCTCGTCGCAGTCATATCCTTTGCTCTCCGCCCCCGGTTCCAACGCTGGGCTCGAAAAGGCACGGTATGAATCCGCTCCTGCTCGCCGGTGTTGCCACCGTGGTCCTCTGTCTTGGATTCGTCGGAATCTACTTTCTCGCCCGCCGGATCAATAACTACGGCATTGTCGATATCGCCTGGTCCTATGCGTTCGCGGTCATCGGCTTTATTTATGCGCTCGGCGGCACCGGCGCACTCCCGCGGCGCATCGTCCTCGCTATCATGGTCGGAGTCTGGAGTGTGCGATTGGGAACGCATCTGTATATTCGCGTGATGGGACATCATCCCGTGGAGGACGGCCGCTACGTCCAGCTGCGCGACGACTGGAAAGATAACTTTGGCCCCCGCATGGCCCGCTTCTTTCAGATGCAGGCCATCTCCGTTGTGGTTCTCTCGCTTCCTTTTCTGCTGGCGATGAGCCACTCGGATCCGAATTTCCATCCCCTCGAGATCGCCGGGATCATCCTCTGGAGCATCGCTCTGGCGGGTGAAGCGCTCGCCGACGCCCAACTGAAACGTTTCAAACGCGATCCCGCGGATCGAGGCAAAGTGTGCGCCGTCGGACTCTGGCGGTTCAGCCGGCATCCCAACTATTTCTTCGAATGGATGGTCTGGGTCAGCTACGCCGTGTTCGCCGCCGCGGCTCCGTGGGGCTGGCTCGGAGTCCTTTCCCCGGCGATCATCCTTTATTTGCTGCTGCGCGTCACCGGCATCCCGCTGACTGAAAAACAAAGCGTGCGAAGCCGGGGCGACGCCTATCGCGCCTATCAACGGACCACCTCCGCGTTCGTGCCTTGGTTTCCGCGGCGCGCTCGGTAATATATAAGTCTATCAGCGCCACACCGCGCCTTGGCGTGAGCCGGCAAGGCTAATGCCACTCCGAAGGCGGGAGCCCGCCCGCTGGTCCAGCTTCCAGCCGGTGAGTCCTTCATTCCCCCGGAGTGACAAAGTGGATACGTCGAATCACGCGGTTGCCAACGTGAAGAAGAAGGTTGCGCCCTGATCGACCGTCGCCTCGGCCCACACTTTTCCGCCGTGGCGCTGCACAATCTTCTGCACAATCGCGAGACCGATGCCGGTCCCGTCGAACTCTTCGCGCCGATGCAGGCGCTCGAAAACCCCGAAGAGACGGCTATAGTACTTCATGTTAAAGCCAACGCCGTTGTCCTTGACGAAATAGATGGTCGGTGAGCGGCCCGGAACGACGCCCACTTCGATCTCAGGCTTCTCCCGCAGCGCCGTGAACTTGATGGCGTTGGAGATGAGGTTGACCACCACCTGCAGCACCATCGCGGGATCTCCCTTGGCGGGCGGCAGGCTGCCAATCTTGAACTCCACCTGACGCTTGCTCTCGAGGGAAAGGTTGGCGACGGCCTCCCGGGCAATAGAGGTCATCAACACCCGCTCCTGTTTCACGTCCTTCCGCGCCACCCGAAAGAATGCGAGAAAGTCGTCCATCAGCTGCGTCATGCGTCCACTGTTCCGGTTGATCGTGCGGATCATTTTCAAGGCCTCGGGAGTCAACTCGCCCGCCTCCCCACCCATCATCATTTCGGAATAGGCGCTGATGGAGCGCAACGGCGTCCGCAGGTCATGGGCAAGTGAATACGAGAACGACTCGAGTTCCTGGTTGAGCAATTGGAGGCTCAGCGTGCGCTGCTCAAGATCCGTATTCAGCCGGCTGATCTCATTCTCGCGCTCCCGTCTCCGCGTCATATCGCGGGCAAAAATATAGAGCAATCCTTCCTCTGCGAACGGAGCGATCGTCCAGCCCAACCAGCGATAAGATCCGTCCCGCGCGCGAAACCGGCTCTCGAAATACAGCGGCGTTTCCGCCTTCATGATTTTGGCGATGACCTCCTCGGTAGCGGGCAGATCCGCCGGGTGAATGAACTCTTTCAACGCGCAGCCATGCAGCTCGTCTTCGGCGTAGCCCAACGTTTTCTGCCACGTCGGATTAGTTTGGGTAAAGACTCCATCATAACTCGCAATGGCCAGCAGCTCGATCGACAGGCGAAAGAAATGATTGCGCCGGGTCTCCCACTCCAGCCGCGCGTTCGTCTCATCCAGCTTTCGCTGCATGCGCTCCTCTTTCGCGCGACGCAACGCCTCCGACTGCCGCCGGATTTCCCGATTCTTCCGTGCCAACTCGACAAATACACTTACCTTGGACCGGAGCACCTCCGGCGTGACAGGCGTGAAAAGATAATCCACCGCGCCCAAGGCGTATCCGCGATATACTTCCACATCCGCCGTGCTGAACGACGTAACAAAGATAATCGGCGTGTGCGCACTCGACTTGCGCTGACGAATCAGGGAGGCGGTCTCGAAGCCGTCCATTCCCGGCATATTGATATCGAGCAGGATGACGGCAAAATCCCGTTTGAGAATCAGCCGCAGTGCTTCTTTGCCCGAATGCGCTTTTACGACCGACTGTTCCAAATCACTCAACGCCGCCTCAAGCGCGAGTAATTTGTCGGACGCGTCGTCCACGAGCAAAATCTCAACGGGCTCCTCGTCAGGTTTCACAGCGTGGGAATCATGACTGGAATTAGAATGCGGAACAACGGGTGCGCTCGCATTTAAATCCAAAACAGCCGGCGCTGTTCCGTCTGACGGGCGCGACGCCGCGGCGCGCCGACGCTCCGGATCGGGTGGCGCAACCATCCGCGCCGACGGCAAGGAGGAGAGCGGAAGTGGCTTCATGCGGGATTCTCGCTGGGTCGCATCCATCAGCGGTGGAGCCAAACGCGAAGCACCGACAGCAGATGTTCGGTATCCACTGGCTTCGCAATATAATCGGATGCGCCCGCTTCGATACACTTCTCCTTGTCGCCTTTCATCGCCTTCGCGGTCAGCGCAAGGATCGGAAGATCGCTGTATTTATCGATCGCGCGAATTCGTCGCATGGTTTCGTAGCCATCCATGTCCGGCATCATGATGTCCATCAGGATCACGTCGAACTCTTCGCCGTCCGCCAGGATTTCGAGCGCTTCCCGTCCGGTTTCGGCGGAGCGGATCACCAGTTCATAACGCTCGAGAAACGAGGTCATCGCGAAAATGTTTCGCATGTCATCGTCGACAATCAGCGCCCGCTTGCCCGCGAGAAGGTCCCCATCGCGATGGAGACTCTCCACCAGCCGTCGTTTATCGTCAGGCAGGGCCGTGATGTTGCGATGAAGGAAAAGGGCAGTCTCGTCGAACAACCGTTCCGGTGATTGCACATCCTTGAGGATAACGGTCCGAGCGAGGCGCTTCACCTGATCGATTTCGTCCTTCGGCAACTCGCGCCCGGTGTGCACCACAATCGGAAGGTGGTTGAAACCAGCTGCCTTCACTCCCTCGATGAACTTCGCACCGGTCATGTCCGGAAGACCGAGATCGAGGATGACACAATCGAAGGTCTGCTGTTGCAGTAGCGACAAACCCTCCTCGCCCGTCGCGACCGCAAACGTCTTCACATCCGCGTTTCCAATCAGCTCGATCGTGCTGTTCCGCTGCACTTCATTGTCCTCCACGACCAACAGATTCTTCACCGGCCGCTCGATGAACGTCCTCAGCGCGACAAACAATTCAGCCAATCGCGCTTGCGCCACGGGCTTGGCGATCTGGGAAAGGGCTCCGTGTTTGAGACCACTGTCATCCGTATCGCTCGCGGTTAAGATCATCACCGGAATATGCCGGGTGGCAGGATCGTCTTTGAGGCGGTAGAGGACACGCCGGCCGTCGAAGTCCGGCAGCATGAGATCGAGCGTGATCGCGCTAAATTCGATGTGGTGAACAATCTGCAAGGCGTCACTCCCCCGCGTCGCCACCACGCCCTTGAACCCCTGCGCGCGCGCCGCCTCCAGCACCTGCGTCGCGAATACGACATCATCCTCCACAATCAGCACCGCGCGATCCTCCGGCCCAATGCTCTCCCGATCATCATCGACGTCGACGCCGATCGAACTCGCCGCCACCGGTACAATCTCGCGGGTGACCCGCTGCAAGAAGACGCCGCTCGCCGAAGGCAGAATATAAGATGACGACTCCACCCGCTCGGATGAACCGATGACCGTGGGCAAATACAGCGTGAACGTGGAGCCCTCGCCCGGGGTCGACGTGAGTTGAATCTCACCGCCCAGCAAGCGCGCGATTTCGCGACTGATCGAGAGTCCAAGACCGGTGCCACCGTACTTGCGATTGGTCGAACCGTCCGCCTGCTGAAACGCTTCAAAGATAATCTGCTGCTTGTCCGGAGAGATACCGATTCCCGTGTCCCGCACCCGAAAGGCCACCACTTCGGGCGCGCCCGACAAGGTGGCGTGGTCGAAGGACCAGCCTTCGCGTGCGAGTTCAACCGCCAGGGAAACGCTGCCTTTTTCCGTGAACTTGAAGGCATTCGAAAGGAGGTTTTTGAGAATCTGCTGGAGCCGTTTCGCATCGGTGCGAACGACCCGCGGCAGCTTCGCATCGAGACTGACCGAGTACTCCAGTTTCTTGTGCTCACCGATCGGCTGGAACGTACGCTCCACGTAATCCTTCAATTCGCTCAGCTTCAAGTCGGAGACCTCCACGGAAACCGTGCCCGACTCGATCTTCGC
>JBBQEG010000070.1:0-17465 GCA_038320495.1 Opitutales bacterium
CGGAATCCCCAGATCGCGGGCGCGCGGCTTGGCGGTGAGGGAGTGCCCCGCCATGAACACGACCGGGAGAACAACAAAGATTGCGACCGCGCGACGAAGCATCCGCCAACCGTGGACGGGCTGAGCCACCGGCGCAATCCCGCTCCGACGACCCGCGGCAAAGTCATTTAATAAGTGACACTTCAACTTGCGGCTGGAGGAGAGCACGGCGCGACGGCGACTTGTAGAGTATTCACTTACTTGTGGACACTGGCATTGGATCTGCTCCCAGATGGTGTGTCCTGTTCATCGCGTCGCCTCCCGTTGCACTTCCTATTGGGGATGTGCCTTCCGGCATTGGCGTCGGCGCATCTGTTAAACATGACCCGGGTGGCGGTTACTCTATCGGGGCAGTCGAATGTCGTCGCCAAGGTTGACCTCGATTTGAGCATGGCGACCGGGAGCACCGAGGCCTATGCTGCGCTCCTCACTGCGCCGGTGGCGGTGCAGGCGGATGCGCTCAGGGACTTGGGGGAAAGAGTCGCGACGTGGCTGACCTTCCGGACCGGTGAGGCTGCCCTATCCTTGCGCCTGGTACGTTGGACGCTGCCTGAAGTCCCGCCCGAAAAGATTGGAGATGTGACGGTGGCTGCGATGACTGAGTTTGAATACCGCGGAGTGCTGGCGCCGATGGCCACGACGTTGCAACTAACGACGGCCGCCCAAGCTCCGATCGAGTATCCGCTGGCGATTTCGCTGCTGATTCCGGCGGAGAACCTGACCGTGACCCGATGGATCGAACTGCCGGGCACCGCGAGTCGCGATTTCGTGCTGCCGCCTTCGGTTAACACCAGCGTGGCTCAGGGAAGTGCCAGTGCCGACGAGATTGATCCAGCGCTGATTCCGTCGGATAAAACGCCGGCGCCGAAAGCGGCCGTGAACGCCGCCGTGGTGGCAGGCGTTTCTCCAGTGGCGTTGCAATTGGCGCTAATAATCGAGGCGGCGGGCCAATACCTTTGGCTGGGATTCCTTCATATTCTGCCGTGGGGTGTGGATCACATTCTCTTCGTGCTCGGACTCTATTTTCTCGGAGGCGGATGGCGTCCGCTCGTGTCGCAGACGACGGCCTTTACCGTCGCGCATACAATCACGCTCGGGCTCTCCGCGTACGGAGTGGTTTCGTTATCTCCGCGAATCGTGGAACCGCTGATTGCATTCTCGATCGCATGCGTCGCGCTGGAAAACATTTTTCGCCCACGCCTTTCACCGGTACGGCTTGGGGTGGTGTTCGGCTTTGGGCTCCTGCACGGATTGGGTTTCGCGAGCAGTCTCGCGGAGGTGCCGCTTCCGGCCGACCAATTTTTCACCACGCTTCTGGCGTTTAATTTCGGGGTGGATTTCGGACAACTCGCGGTTCTTGCCCTGGCGTTTCTCGCCGTGGGCTGGGCGCGAGGCCGCGATTGGTACCGCCGGCGAATCGTCCTTCCCGTCTGCGGCGTGATCGCCGCGATCGGGCTCTTCTGGACGGCGCAACGAGTCCTGCCCTGAACCCCGCACTTTCTGTTTTATCATGCAGCTCCTATCTCGTCATCTCCTCGCGGTTTGCGGTTTGTGCGCCGCCTTCGTCGCGTCGCTTTCCCATGCGGCTGAGCCTTTCGTCTTCAATGCTGAAACCCGCTTGCGGCAGCAACTGGTGCAGGTGGCGCTCGGGCGCGAACCGGCCGATCTGATTATTCGCGGCGCTACGATTTTAAACGTGTTCACCCTGCAGTGGGAGCCGGCCCAGGATATCGTGATTAAGGAATCACGGATCGCCTGGGTGGGTCCGGTCGGCCTGTGGCCGGGCCGCTGTGATCGCATCATTTCCGCCGAGGGAGAATGGGCGGTGCCGGGCTTTGGTGAATCGCACAAACACATCGAGAGCACGCATATCACCCCGGAGTTCGAAGCGGCCATGGTGATCGCGCAGGGAAATACCTGGACGGTCGACGGGACGCACGAGTTCGGGAATGTGGACGGGAAAAATAACGTCGAGTTCTGGCTGAAGGCGCGTGACGCGGGGTCGCCGTTCAAGCATTTTGTCGCGCTAAGTTCTGCCACGCCACCCACGGCGTTTGAGCTCGGTGGCGGTTATTACGGCTATAATGAAATCCGGGAAAACATGGCGAAGGATCTCCGGGTGTTGGGGTTGGATGAAGTGATGGACTGGCCGGCGGTCTCGAATCCCGACAATCCCGGCTACTCCCGCATGTGGCAGGTAATCCAGGCCACCTGGGATGCCCGCGGCGTGGTCGAAGGCCACGGCTCCGGGCTTACGGACGTAAATGTAATCAATGCCTTCTCCGCCGCAGGGCTTTCTTCCGATCATTCAGTGCGGCTGGCGCAGGAAGGCTGGGACAAGCTGCGGCGCGGTATCACGATTCAAATGACGCCGAATACGATTCCGGCGCTCGTGCCGCGACTGGTGCAGGAGAAACTCAACGACTGGTCCAATCTCGCCATCACCACGGACGACCGTGACGCCTACGATTCCCTCAAGAACGGCACGATGGACTTTAATATTCGACTGGCCATCGGGGCCGGGGCTCCGGTCGAGGCGGCCTACGCGATGGCGAGCTACTACCCGGCGCGTCATTGGCACGTGGAGCATCTGGTGGGCTCGATTGCACCGGGAAGGGCGGCCGACATCGTGCTGTTGAAGGAGGATCCCAAGCTGGTGAAAGTGGGCCGGGTCTTCGCCGATGGGAAACTTGCCGCGGAAAACGGAAAGTTTCTTCTGCCGGTGCCAAAAATCGAGTATCCAAAATGGGCACACGATACGATCAAGATTGGGCGCACGATTACAGCGGCGGACTTTGTGATTCCGGCGCCGTCACCGGACCGGCAGACGGCAACCGTCGCGCTGCTCGAACCCTTTTGGTTCAAACCTGAATTTCTGACGGCCGAGTTGCCGGTGGTGAACGGCAAGGTGGAGCGCGACCTGGGACGTTTCATTTCCAAGGTCGCGGTGGTGGATCGGTATCACGGCAAGGGCGTATCCAAAATGTTCTGGCGCCACGCCGGGCCGCTCTCGCCCGACAGTGCGCTGGCGTCGTCCTATATGCACGACATCCACAATATCTGGGCCTTCGGCACGAGCGACGAAGCCATGGCGCTCGCGGTGAACGAACTCGCCGCCATGGGGGGCGGCTGGGTATTGGTGCACAAGGGCAAGGTGACGGCGCGCATCCGTTATGAAATCGGAGGGATCTTTACCCAGCGTCCGGCGGTGGAAGCGGCGCGGGAAATGGAAAACCTCCTGATCGCGGCGGATGCGGTCGAGTGGATGCCGGCCTCCCCGACGGCCACGCGACCGCTGCCTCCCGGATTTCCCAAATACCTCACGGTCGTCTTTCTCACGTGTACGCCATGGAACTGGGTCCTGGTTGCGCCGAACGACGCCGACCCGGTGGGCTTCGTCAATGTAACCAACGGTAAACGCCATTCGATTGTATGGTAAAGCATACGCCCCCCTGCCGTACTTTCCTTTCGCGTATAGTGATATTTGTCGCATCCGTGGTCGGTGTGGCGGGCGCCGATTTCTCATCCCGATGGAACGAGATGCGGACCGCGGCCACGCCGCGGGAACTCTATACGTTGTTGTATGCTTTGCCGAAGGGAGGCGATCTCCATAATCACCTGCCGGGATCGTATTTGCCGGAGCAATGGCTGCGGGCGGCGACCGATCCCGCGCTGAAAGGCCGGGCCGATTACTACACGCGGATCCGGGCCGGTGCGCCCTTTAATCTGGCGGCCCCCGAACCGGCCTATCCGTTTGAAACCATTCGTGCGTCGGCGTGGCGCGCGCTTCCGCCGCCCGATCAGGCGGATTGGAAGCCGCTCGGGGAGATGACGGCCGCCGAAAAGGCGGCTTGGATTTCCCTCTATCAAATCGATCAACCGGGTGAAGGACGTTACACGTTCTTCGCGGCGCCGCGGCAAAGACTTACTCATCTGGCGCAGGACCCGGTGCTGATGACGGAGTTGCTCATCGAAACGATGCAGCTTTATGGGGCGGAGGGGGTGCGCTATATGGAGTTGCAGGCCTCGCCGTTCACCTTGCAAACGCCGGAAGGCACGCCAATCGGCGAAGATGAGGCGGCGGCGATCTACGAGGAAGCATTGCAGGGGCCGGAAGCGCGGGCGACCGGCGTGGAGGTGCGTTTTCTGATTACGGCGCTCCGCTTCGCGGCGGATGCCGAGGCGCAGATCGCGCGGATCTACCGCTTCGTCGACCGGCATCGCGCCCGCTGGGTGGGCATCAACCTGGCTGGAATCGAGGAACGCGGACAAGGTTATCCCAGCCGCTTCATCGAGGCATTTCGCGAGCAGCGTCGCACCTATTCCGGCGTGGGGATCTCGATTCACGCGGGCGAAATGGATGGTCCCAATACGCATGTGCGCGACACGCTCACGCTGGGTGCGACGCGGATCGGACATGCCGTTACGCTGATCAAGGATCCGGATACGCTCTTGTTGATGCGGACCCGAAACTGGCTCGTGGAGATAAACCTGATCAGCAATCATCTTCTCGAGTACACTCCGGATCTCGCCGTGCATCCGTTTCCTGAATACTTGCGCCTTGGCATACCCGTCTGTCTGAACACGGACGACCGTGGCTGGTGGCATTCGACGATGACGGACGAATATTATGTGGCGGTCACCCGCTACCGGCTCTCGTGGTCCGAGATCCGGCAGATCGGACGGGCCAGTATTGAGCACGCGTTTCTCGATGCGGCGACCAAAGCCCGCGTGCTGCAGTCGCACGAAAGGGCGCTCGACGCCTTCGAGGAGCGTTTCGGACGCGGTGATTGGCGGGCCGGGTTGGAGGGGGTCAAGCCTGTCACCTTTGGTTATGCGGCGCGGCAGTTCGGACTGACCTTTCCATGAAGCATTGGACGCAACGGATTCTGACTTTTGTCCTGCTCGTGCTCGCGCCGGGTGGTGCGGTGGCCGCGGATTCGGACGCTTCGCTGCGTGCGCTCATCATGGCGCTGCCCAAAGCGGAGCTGCATGTGCATATTGAGGGTACGCTGGAGCCCGAGCACTACTTGGAGTTGATCGCGAGAAACGGGTTAACTCCGCGTTACGCTTCGCCGGAAGCGGTCCGGCAGCGGCTGACGCATGCGACGGACTTGAACACCTTTATTGAAGTGTTCTCCGAACTACTTTCGGCAATGCGCACCGAGCGGGATTTTCACGATGTGGCGTTAACTTATTTCCGGCGGGTCCGGGCTCAACAGGTGGTGTATGTGGAGATGTTCTTTGATCCGCAAATGCACACCGAGCGGGGCATCCCGCTCGCGACCGTCTTTGCCGGTTTGCTCTCCGCTAAAAACCAGGCGGCCGAGGAGTTCGGACTTCGGGCGGAATATATCATGTGTTTCAATCGCGACCGCTCGGCGGAGTCAGCAGCGGCGATTCTGGAAGAGAGCAGGCCGTGGCATGATCGCATCCTAGGGATCGGCCTGGATAATCCCGAGGAACGTGATTTTCCGCGGAAGTTTGCCGGCGTTTTT
This sequence comes from Opitutales bacterium, assembly GCA_038320495.1. Lineage (GTDB taxonomy): Bacteria > Verrucomicrobiota > Verrucomicrobiia > Opitutales > Opitutaceae > ER46. The sequence continues at coordinate 5,538 of JBBQEG010000070.1, forward strand.
GCCCGGGCGCGGGAACTTGGTCTGCGCCTGACCTCTCATTGCGATGTCAACCAGCCGAACACGGTGGCGCACATCTGGGGCTGCCTCGATGAACTTAAGGTGGAGCGAATCGACCATGGGATAAACGTGCTGGACGATCCGAAATTAATTGCCGCGGTGCGGGAGCGGAGGATCGGGCTGACAGTCTGCCCGACGCTGCTTTATGCAGAGATTCCCGGACGTCTCGCGTTTCGCGCTCGCGCGATCAAGCAAATGCTCGATTTGGGATTGCTGGTGACGATCAATTCGGACGACCCCGGGATGATGCGCAGTCTGCTGGTGGGGGATCTTTTCTGGATCGTTCATGAGGCGGTCGGATTGACTCGCGCCGAGATCGTGACGCTGGCAGCCAATAGCTTTGAGATTGCCTGGCTACCGCCGGAGGAGAAGCGGGCCTATTTGGCGGCGGTGCAGGCTGCGGCGAAATAGTGCGAGAGCAGGAGCAGGGGTAAGGCCGCTGGGGCTGGCAGTCTGATGAACGCCGGCTACAACCCGACCGACCGAGGCGGTCGGTCGGGTTGGGCGCAGTCGCTTCGGCGCGGTGCCTTCGGAGCGAATAGCGTATCCGTTGGCTTGTTACTTTTTTGCCGCGCCAGGGATCTCGTTGGAATACTGGGGCCAGTCTTTCAGTAACGCCTGCAACACCTGGCTGCCCACCGCGTAGGATGCGGCCAGTGCGGGTGCCATGCCGGGGTGCGGACGGGTGGGCGTGTCATAGGTGACACTTTCGAGTGCCGTCATATCGGGCGCCTGCATGGAGTAGTTCATCGCGGAATGCATTTGTAGTATCCGCTGCAAGTCGACCCGGCCGGCGCGAGACAGGGCGGTGAGGGCACCGATGCGGCCGCCGTCCGGGGTGGAGGTCGAGACAAAGTTCGCTTTTCCACCGGTCCACAACCCGACCCAGCGGTTGGCCCAGTCGGTGCGATAACGACCATGCCAATAAGTGCCGGCGGCCAGATTCGAGCCTTGCAGGACAAAGGGCGGACGCTGGGCGTTGGGGTAGCCGGCAAAGCGCCGGCGGTAGTCGGCCATCGCCGTCGTATCCGCGATCTTTGTGTCCTTGGTTAACCGATACGCCCAGGCCGAGAGCCCGGGATTGAGCTGATAGGCCTCCCGCACGGCGAGAAGCTCGGTGGTGCCACGCCCGGCGGGAATGCGATCCGGGGAGTCGGAATGCACGGGGAAATAGGTCGTGGTCCAGTCAGCGGGCAGTTCACGGGCGTCGACCTCGTGGGCCCAATCGCCGTCGACAATCCACTCACCCCACATGACGGAAGCAAGTGAGGCGTCGTGCGGATCGAAGCCGGTCAACGCAGTCAGGAACCAGTACGCCTTGGAAAAATCAAACCGCGGGTCGAGACCCAGCGCCATCATAGACGAGGCGCCATTCACCGGGCCGCGTCCCGAGACGAGTCCGATCACGCCATTGGCGTTCATGATGATGTCGCCGCGGAACGTTCCGGGCACGGAGACGATCTGGTGGAGTTTTTCGCCCTCCGCCCACGGTTGCAGCCCGCCGGGTTTGTCGCCGGTGTAGGCACCTTCCTCGTAGGTGACGACAATGACGGCTTTGACGATAATCGGGGGCTCCGCGGCGGTCGCGCCTGAAGCAAGGCCGAGGAGGAACGCAAGGCAGGTGAGGGATGTAGTTTTCATGGGAAAAGACGGATTCCTCGGCGAGATACGGTGCCCGGACGGGCGAATACCGGGGCGCCGGGCCGGATTTTATGCGGCATAAATCACTAGCCGGATGCATGCCACCGGGCTTGGAGAGTGGCACGTAGCGTGCTCTAAGTAAGCATGCACTTACTTATGCGCGCCCGCCACACGGTTCTCTTTGCCCTGATCGTGGCTGGGTCGGCGGCGAACACGGCGCCCGCCGCTGGATTTGCAGAGCGGTGGGTGGAAATCCGGCAAACAGCCACTCCGACGGAATTGTACACGCTGCTGTACGCGTTGCCGAAGGGGGGTGATTTGCACAATCATCTGGGCGGGGCCGGCTTGCCCGAGTGGTGGTTTACTCTGGCGACGGACAAAAAGCGCAACGGTGGCCAGACCTTTTATACCCGGACACGTATTCTTAATGTGGGGCCGAGTGGAATGGACTGGCGGGGCCGGAACATCGACACGGTGTATTGGGTAACAATTCGTGAGTCCGCCTGGAAGAAGCTGCCGGAGGCCAATCGGGCCGAGTTTAAAGCCCTTGAGGATCTAACGCCGGCGGAGAAGAAGGAGTGGCTCGATTCCGTCCGGCTCGATCGGCCCGGCGAAGGGCGGGATGAGTTCTTTGAATTTACCTGGGTTCGACTCAATCACCTCGTCACCGATGCGCACTGCATCCCGGAGATTCTGGTGGAGAACATGAAGGCGTTTGGGGCCGAAGGTCTCCTCTATTTGGAGACGCAGGCGCCGGCGTTTGGGCTGAGTGATCCTGACGGCCGCATTGTGCCGGGTGCCGAGATGGCGGTGCGGTATGAGGCGCGGCTGGCGCAAGCCGACGCGCAAGCCACCGGGGTGACGGTGCGATTTCAGGCGAGTGTATTGCGTTTCGCGCCGATTGCCGAAGCGGAGGTTCGCCGCACGTACGCGTTCCTCGCGGCTTATCCCGAGCGCTGGGTGGGAATCAACATGGGTGGGCGCGAGGATAACGACAAAGGGTATCCGCTGCGCTTTCTTAAAGTCTACCGGGAAATGCGGCGCGAGTATCCGGGCATCGGGATCAGTATTCACGGTGGTGAGGTCGACGAGCCCAATGCCCATGTGCGCGATACGCTCCTGCTCGGCGCCACGCGGATTGGGCATGGTTACAATCTCATCACTGATCCCGATACCATGCTGTTGATGCGGAACAGCCGGTTCATGGTGGAGATTAATTTGGTTTCGAATCAGCTCCTCGAATACACGAGTGACATTCAGGAGCATCCGTTTCCTGAATACCTGCGCTTTGGAATTCCCGTGAGCCTTAACACCGACGATCGCGGCATGTGGGACAGCAATATGACTGACGAGTATTTTACGGCGGTGAAGGAGTTCAAGCTCTCGTGGGCAGAAGTGGTGCAGTTGGGTCGGGCGAGCTTGGAGTTCAGTTTCACGCCAGCGGAGGTGAAGGCTCGCTTGCTGGCCGCTTACGATGAGAATGTCGCGGCCTTTGAAACGCGTTATGGCACGGCTGATTGGCGGGTGCCATTGCGCGCGGTAAAGCCGGTAGCGTATGGGTACACTGAACGGACCTGGAACTTGAAGTTTGACTGAGCCCCCGGCGCTTGAACCCCAATGTTTTCCCAACAATACACCACCCGGGAAATCCGCTTCATCGATTGGGCTGCGCGGCATGCCCAGGATTTCGCGGCGCGGGCGGCGGACCATGATCGCGAGGCGTCCTTCCCGTTCGAGAACTACGAGGCCCTGAAGGAAAGCGGTTATATAGCGTTGAATGTCCCGGAGGATTTTGGCGGGGCGGGGGCGACGCTCCTTGAGCGAATCAAGGCGCAGGAGAAACTCGCCGAGGGCTGCGGTTCCACGGCGCTCGCGGTCAATATGCACTTCAATACCGTGTCGATGTTGACGCTGCTCTGGCAGACACAGGGCTCCCCGCACGTGGCCCGCCAGCTGAGCGAAGTTGCGGCGCAGCGCCTCGTGATCGGCGGCTCGTTTACGGAGCCGGGGAATGCGATCGGACTATTGCGTCCGGAGACCCGGGCGACGCGCGTCGACGGTGGCTGGCGGTTGAATGGCGTGAAGATTTTTAGCAGCCAGAGCATCGCACTCGACCGCTTCTTCTCCGAGGCTACGTGGGATGAAGCGCCCGGTGGCCCCGTGGTAGTGACGTTTTTGATTCCGGTGCAGACGCCGGCGCTTTCGTTCAAAGAGGATTGGAACGCGATGGGGATGCGTGCGACGGCTTCCAATACCACGACGATTACGGACGCGTTTTTGGCGGACGAGAACGTGGTGTTGCAGCGCCCGACCTTCACCCGGGGGGGAGTGATGCATTTATTTAACACGAACCCGCTGGCGAATGCCTCAATCTATATTGGAATCGCCCTGGCTGCCCGGAATTTTCTGGTGGCGATGATGTCGGCGCGGAAGAAGCCGCCGCTCAATCGTCCCTTGGGATATTTGCCAAACGTGCGAGTCAAGATCGGCGAGATGGACGCATTGATCGAGGCGTCGCGCGCGGTGTTATGGAAAGCGGCGGCGGAGTTCGATCTCGATCCGCCGGATGATTGGACCCGCAAGGCGGCGGCCGCGAAAATGATCGCGATCGAGAACAGCTCCCGGGTCCTCGACCTGGGCATGCGCGTGGCAGGTGGCGCTTCGTTTTCCCGTAAATTTCCCCTCGAGCGGATGTTTCGTGATGTGAAGGCGGGTTTGTTTCACCCGTTGGATACTGATCAAACTCTCGACTATCTCGGGCTTACGGCGTTTGGATTAACAGATCCCGATCCTGGGGTGGTGGAAATGGAAGCGCGTGATGCGGCGCGGCGGATGGTAGGGGCGACCGTGGGCTAGATTCAGCGGAGTTGATGGTCGGCTGCGAGTGCCGGCCGAGACGACCGCGGGGTGGGCTGGGCCGCGGTGTGCGGGTGTAGGGGAATCTGCACTACGAAGAGGCGGCGTGCCACTTCGGGCAGTCGCTTGATCGGAATTCGTGCCTCGGGAGAATCCGAAGAACCGCGCGCAGGGTGTTGGCTTGAAGCTGCCCCGATGCTTTTAACGCGGAGTCTGAGGGAGCGAAATGACCCCGGCTCTTACCATATGGGCCGCGGTGCGATCGATGGCATCGGGATCGACGTGGAGCAACCCGGAGCGGTCATCGCCGATTACGAGATGGCGCTGAAGTTCGAAACGGCGCATGACTTGCGTGGGCGTGAGGGGTTGGCCGGTGGCGTAACGGCTGGTGATGGCCGCAGCTGCAACGGGCTCGTCGAGCATGAACTCGACCGCCTGGCGCAGTGCCCAAAGGTAGCGGCGCACGACTGCCGGATTCTTTTCCAGGAAATCCCGCCGAACGACCGTGACGTCGGCCGCACCTTCCCAACCGTGTTCGGCCAACGGGTAAGCCATCCAGTTTTTATAGCCGGCGTCTTCCAACAAGCGCGGTTGATTCACAATCCATGAGGCCATGGCGTCGACGCGGCCCATGACCAGCGTGTCGAGGGTCGAGACGCGGAGAAACTTCACCTGGGCCGGCGACTGGCCGTTGAGGGCGAGCACGCTCTCCATCACGTATTGCGACGTGGTTTCAACGGCGATGGTTTTTCCTGCAAAGTCGGTGGCTCGCAACACCCGGGTGGAGCGCTGGTCGCGGGGCGTCTCATGATCAATGGCGAGAATTGCTTCGGGAGTTTCCCGGAGGGTAACCCCAACGATCACGACGTCGGCGCCGGTCGGGCTCGCGATGAACTTTGTGACCTGAGTGGTCATATTGATAACGCCAAGATCGACGCCGTCTCCGGCGAGCACGGCGAGATAGTTATGAGCCGGACCACCAGACAGCAGTTCGACATCGAGTCCGACGAGGTCGAAAAATTTCCGCTCGACGGCAATATACCACGGCGCCTCCTCGTCATTGAGGAGCCATGGCATGCCAATCTTTAGCTTGATCCGCTGAGTGTATTCGGGAGGAGGCGTGTCGGCGGCAGGAATAAATTCATTCGTCGTGTAGCGGGCCGCGGGCATCCGCGTTTTTACTTGCGCGAGCGTCTGCTCGTAGGTTTCGCCGGATGCAACCGGGCCATTCAGGGATCCGACTGTCTTGCCCGAGGGTGAATTGCGGGAATCGGACGACGCCGACTCGGGCGCGCACCCTGTCACCAAAGCGAGGATACAGAGAGATAAGAGCGAACGGGCGGGAGATTTCACGGAAACGGAGGTGGTGGGGTTTGAGACTGGATCAGGCGCGCTGCCACCGTAGAACGTGGCGTTCGGCCAAGCCGACCAAGGCATAGGCAAGCATGGCCAATCCGCTGGCGACGATGGTGACGGCGAACAACCGGTCAGTGCGAAACTGGGTTGAAGCCTGGACGATGAGGAAACCGAGCCCACGCTGGGCGAAGAGCCATTCCGCCACGATCGCCGCGATGATACTGCCGGTGAAGGCGATTTCGTGGGCGGCAATATAGTAAGGCAACGAGGCCGGCCATGCGGCCTTGGAAAAGATTTGCCAACGCGTGGCGTGGAGTGTGCGCATCCGGTCGACGAGGCCGGGGTCCACGGACTTCAGGCCCTTGTTCAAGTTGGCGAGGATCGGGAAGAACGTGACCAGCACGACGATGATGAGCTTGGGGCCAAGCGAGTCGCCCATGACAACGACGAGGATGCTCGCGACCGTGGGAAACGGGACATTCTTCAGGACGACGAGCCACGGGGTCGCCACGCGCTCGGCGCCGCGCACATGGAAAAAGAAGACCGCGAGGCCGAACGCGATCGCGTTGGCAATCGCATAGCCGATGACGGCTTCGCTGAGGGTCGTGAAGGTATGCCCGAGGAGGGAGGTTCGTTCGCTCCAGAGAACCCCGGCGACCATCGCGGGCGGAGGCAGGAAGGCGGGCTTGGGTTCGAACACCCACACAATAATCTGCCACAGTGCCGGCACGGCCAGCAGGACCAGAAGAAATGAGAATCCCGCCTTCATGCGACGGTTTCAGCCGGGAGGGCGGCGTGGAGTTGGCGTCGCAGGCTCGTGACTTCGCTGACGACGGCCGGGTTCGTCCAATCGCCGGTGCGCGCCGCGGCCGGCACGGTCACGATTGATTGCACCCGGCCCGGATGCGGACGCATGAGCACGATTCGGTGGGAGAGCGTCACCGCCTCTTCAACGCTATGCGTCACCAGCACGACAGTCTGTCCGGTCTCGGCGAGGACGCTGCGCAGCCACCCGGTGAGGCTTTCTCGTGTCATCTCATCGAGCGCGCCAAAAGGTTCGTCCAGGAGCAGGATTTCCGGGCGATGGACGAAGGCGCAGGCGATGTTGACGCGCAGCTGCATGCCGCCGGAGAGCTGGTGGGGATAATGATTTCGGAAAGCAGCGAGACCGAATTGCCGGAGCAATTCCTCGGGAGCGAAGGATCCGGGGCGGTGGACAATTTCCAGCGTCAGCTGGATGTTCTCCAACGCGGTGCGAGAGGGAACCAGGGCGGGGCGCTGAAATGCGACTCCAATGGCACCCCGGCGGCAGGCCTCGATGGGGGCAAGGCCTCCGACCGTTACGATCCCGCTGCTGGCGGTATCGAGGCCGGCCAGCAGACGGAGCAAGGTGCTTTTCCCGCAACCCGATGGACCAAGGAGACTGACAAACTCTCCTTGGGCGACCGTTAGATCGACCGTATCCAGAGCAACGGTACCACCGGAGAAGTGTTTGGAAACTTGGGAGACGGTAATCACCTGGGCCGAGTCTCCCGGGATAGCGCGTAGCGTGCCATCAATGCGCGCGTTTCCCGGGAATAGAGGGCACAGCGATCAGAATTTAAAGGAGGCGCTGAACTCGTAGCCGCGTGCGGGCATCGGGAGTACCACCGCTCCGCCGAATATGTCAGGGAAGTTCGACCGATAATACCATTCGTCGGTGATATTGCTGACGCTGGCCTTAAGATGCCAGTTGCCGATCCCGTAGCCCAGCGAGCCGTTGAACACCATCGCGGAGGGCAGGATGACAGATTTCAAACGATCCGCGGAAACGCTCGATTGGTAGGTGCCGCTGAAGGTGGCGGTAAGCCGGTTCAGCATCGTGTAGGACACGGAGCCGCTGATGACCTTGTCGGGCGAACCGGCGCGCTCGATGAAATCGGTGGCGGCGAGCGCGAGTGGAACGGACGTGAAGACGGTTCCACCGTAAGCGTTGGCGCCGGGGACTCCGGTCGTGGTGGGATTGCCCCATTGGAGTCCGGCATTCACGCTATAGAGACCACTGGGTTGTAGCACCAGCGGCGGATCGTAAACCGTCTTTTGCCAGTTGGCGGCGACGGTGAAGCTCAATTGTTTGAATGGTACGAAACGGATTTCGGTTTCAAGCCCCTCGCCCTTGGTGGCCGTGACGGTGAGATCCACGGAGCCGTCGGAGACGCCGGACCGGGTTTGCGAGTACGCGGCGACGGAAGCGAAGAGTTTGCCGTCGAGCATCGAGGCCTTGAGGCCGATCTCTTTGAGTTCGGTGCCGTTGATCGGACCCGAGAGCACGACTCCCGGAGCGACTTCACCATCCTGGCCGGAACTGATCAAGGATTGGTGAGCGCGGGTGCCGTAGAGCGTGAGGACATCGAGCTTGCCCATCTTGACGAGGAGATTGTGCGAAACACTGATGTTCCAGGAAGCGCCGGAGTCATCATTTTCCACATCTTCACCGCGGGCAAACTGCGGGCGACCGGGCAGGGGAGCCGGACGAACGAGCGGGGCATTGATGCCGTTGGTCCGCGAGGTGATCTTTGGAATATAATCGATACGGCCGCCGAGAAGCACGTTGGTGCGTTCTCTGAAAGCGATGGCGGACACCACGCCGAGAGACAGGTTGGTGTATTCAGACGTGATGTCGTTATCCCATGGCTTCAGGTCAGGCCGGTCGTAGGCGTGAGCGGCGCGATCAATCGGCGACGACGGCTTGGTGATGTCACGGCGTTCGAACGTTTCGGATGAAACGTCGCTGCGGCCATTCGCTTTGTTATAGTAAAACGAGCCAGCGGTCGAGCTGGTCACCTTGAGGGAATCGGAGAGCGAATGCACCGTGTCGGCGACCAATTTGTTTTCGAAGGTGAACGCTTCCTGTTTTTGAGAGTAACCGTAGGCGGCGAATTTATAGCGATCCAGGTAGTCGACGAAGATCTTGTTCGTGAGCGTGGACGTTGGGCTGAAGGTTTTCTCAATGTCGAAGAACGCTCCGAAACTCTTCGAGTCCACCTCGTCTCCGGCGGCGATGAGAACCTGATGGCGCTCAAGCTTCGCGATACCGGGGTTGATCAGTTGGTAGTTCGGATTCGGCGCGGCCGGGTTGGTATTTCCGAAGGGACGGTTGGCGAGCGCGAAATTCAGGACGTTGACGCCAGCAGCGAGGTATTCGGCGCGGCTGTTCTGGCCGTCCCCATTGGTATCAATGCTCGGCGGGCTGCCGGTGATATAGTTTTGATTGGTAATCAGATCCTGGCTGATGCGATTCCAGCCGGCGTTCTCAGTCCCGCCGTAGTAATGATATTGCTCACCAAACTGAATCCGCACCGTGTCAGTGAGATCGTAGTCGAAAGACGACTGGATGATGAGTTGGTTCTGGTAACTGTTTTCGTAGAAGCTGCCGGAGTTCTCAGTGAGGACGTACGCATAATAGCCGCCGTTTTTGCCGAAAATCGGGGCTGGTCCGCCCACCTCGGCAGTGGACACGCGTTTGTCGAAGGAGCCGAACGTGGTGGCGATTTTGCCCGTGGGCTTGCCCAGATAACGGCCGGTGGAGGCGCGCGCGGATTTGGGAATAAAATTCAGGTAGCCGCCAATGGGGCCCGGGCCGTAGATCGGGGACGGCGGACCTTTCACCACATCGATGCGATCAGAAGCGCCGATCGGCGTGGGAAAATTTCCCGGATTCTTGATCCGCTTCATGCCGCGGAAAAACGTCTCGCCAGGTGCACCGCGGATATCGAGTGCACCCGGAACACCGAAGAACGAACTCGTGTACGTACCGGCGGTCAGCGCGACAAGTTTGTTGATGTCGTCGATGTTGAAGAGCTCGATCATTTCCGCGGTGACGACACTGATCGACCGCGGCGTGTCGATGGACTTGAGCCCAATGCCGAAGACGGAATCGGCGGGTGCGTTGGGCAGAATGCCGGTCGGATCGTCGACTTTTTCAGCCAGGACGAATTTCTCCATCGTGGTAACTGCCTCCGAAGGAACGGCAGGTTGGGTCTGGGCAGGAAGAGAAACGCCAGACAGGAGCGAGGTGAGCAGGCCCCACGGCAAGTAACGGCGCGGTGTGGATGTCGATTTCATGGTGTGGTACGGATCACCCCTGTCAGCATTTCATATGCCACGGGCATCGATTGGTAAGTATTCACTCACTAAAGCCCGCTCCTTGAAAACGTTTGCCACCGAAGTGCGGCCTCCCAGCCTTTTAGCGACTTACCCCATGCCAACCCCGAAACCGTCCCGCCGTCTTTCCGCTTCGCAACGCAAGGAAGCTATCGCCCGCGCCGTTCTTCCCGTGGTGGCCCGAAAAGGGTTTGACGGCGTCACCACGCGGGAGCTCGCGGCGGTGAGCGGGGTTTCCGAGGCCTTGATCTTTCGTCATTATCCCACCAAGGAGCATTTGTGTGCCGAAATCTACGATTACTGTTCACACAGCTTTGAACTGGATTACGGGCGCATCGCGCAGTTGCCGCCGACGACCGAGTCCTTGGTTAAACTGACATACTTCCTCATTCGAGGAATTGTGGTGAAGCGCCCGGATCACGCGGATGCTTCAATGCGTTTGCTGTATCGCAGTCTAATTGAGGATGGGCTCTACGCCGGCCGGGTTTTCGGGGGCCGGCAGCTTGGACAAATGCGCCGCCAGTTTTGCGCCTTACTGGCGGGTGCCCGGGCGACTGGCGACGCGGTGGAAGTGGAGTCGGTGGATAAGGATCTCTTCTGGTTCTGTCATCACACCGCGTCGCTGGTTTGTCTCGTGCGATTGGCGGAACGGCCGGCTGTTACCTACAGCGCGCGGGCCGACGCTTTGGTCACGGAGCTCACACAGTTTGTGTTACGGGGCATCGGCCTGAGTGAGGCTACCTTGCGGGAGCACGCCACCCGGGAGCGCTTCGCCGAGTGGCTTAAGTCGCCGGAGCTGACATTGCTCGCGACGCTTTAGGTCAAAAACGACGTGTACTCGCACGGGCGGCTCAAGTTAGGGCGGGCCCTGCGGGTCCGCTGTTTTGAAATACGTCGGCTGGATTGTTATTTGTTTGGAATTGTGATCGCCCGATCGGGTCGGCGAGTCCTACGGTCGTTGAGGCCGCGGACGGGTGGGTTTGATGCGGGAGGGACGTGGACGGTGCCGGTGAAAACCAACTATCCCGATGCTGCGAGCAAGAACATGCCGGGCCGGCTTTCGAACGGCCTATATTATTTGATTAATAATCCGAAGGACGCCGGGATGAACCTGCGCGATCCGCTGGCGATCTCGTTCAGTCGGGATGGATGGACCTTCTCGGCGCCGATGGCCCTGCGGAAGAACGGACCGCCGTTGCGTCACAAGGGCAAAGCAAAGGGTGATCACAGTTTCCAATATTCGCACGCGATCGAACACGACGGGAAATTGTGGGTAATCTACGCCACGAACAAAGAGGACATTGAAGTCACGGCATTCCCGATCGCGGAGTTTCCGAGGCTTTGAGGGTCAGGGGACGGTTTTAACGAGAGAGGGGGCGTTTCGTCTTTCTCACTGGTTGCCTCGCGCCAGGAGCTGGCGAACCGGAGTTCAGACGCCCGGGAGCCTTGCATTCAGGCTGCGATTGCATTGCCTGGCGCCGTGTTGCCCTTGCCCCGTGGTTTGTACGAGATGCTCCTGACCGAATTGCTCGCTGAGCGACTCGCGGGCCAGGGGGGCGCTGCCGAACCAGAGTGTTCTGATTTGCGGAATGCAGAGGCCGCCGACCGGATTTCCCTTCACCTTGCATCGGTCATACAGCGGGCGATCGATGCATTCCCGGAAAACGAACGTGCCGTTATAGGCGTGCGTCTGGCGCGACGTCTCATCGATGAGATCGTGCGAGATGCCAGTTCAAATGAGCTCGCAATTGAGTCGCCAATTGAGCCTCCACAAATGCTGCGCGCGATTCGTGCCCGCCTTCCCGATGGGCGCCCCGCGGCCATTGAAGCCCCGCTGATTCCACTGCTCGATACCACGTTGCTCACCAATGCGCC
>JBBQEG010000071.1:0-17451 GCA_038320495.1 Opitutales bacterium
GAGGTGGAGTCGCAGGTGCTGAAACTCCGCCAGGGCGAAAGCATCATGGATCTCGTCTCTGGCCAGGCGAAGGACCTGCAGCGCCGGCTCAATCCGTCCGACCAGAGCAAGTTCGACGAATACCTAACGTCGGTCCGCGAAGTCGAACGCCAGATGCTGCGGCAGCAGGCGTGGGAGCGGAAGCCGAAGCCCGCAGTCGATGCGAACCCGCCACAGGACATCGATGATACGGCAGACGTGATCGGCCGAGCCCGACTGATGTTCGACCTCACGCATCTCGCGCTCCAGACCGATTCGACGCGGCTCGTCACTATCATGATGGAGGGATTCTTCGCGGTGCCGCCTATCGAAGGGGTCGACGAAGGCTATCACACGGTGTCGCATCACAGCCAGAATCCGGAGAAAATCGAGAAGCTCGCCCGGATCGAAATCGAGCAGATGAAAGCGCTTCACCGCCTGCTCGGGCGTCTGCAGGGCACGCGCGAGGACGGCGACACGTTGCTCAACCGCACGATGGTATTCTACGGCAGCAATCTCGGCAATGCGAGCAACCACGACAACCGCAACATGCCGGTCATTCTCGCTGGCGGCGGCTTCAAGCACGGCCAGCACCTCGCGTTCGACGCGACAGACAACTACCCGCTGCCGAACCTCTACGTCAGTATGCTGCAGCGTCTCGGCGTCGAGACCGACAAATTCGCCAGTGCCACCGGCACGATGCGTGGGCTCGAGATGGCCTGAATCCCGTCACTGTCCATAATCTCTACGCGACCATCATGCACCTGCTGGGAGTGAAGCACGAAAGCCTTACCTACCGTCATCAAGGATGCGACTTTCGTCTGACAGACCTCGCCGGCCAAGTCGTAAAGGACATTCTCGCATGACGTCATGCGACCTGTTTTGAACCGGGTTCAGGCCACCTGAAGGAGATGCCCGCGTGAAAAAGTGGCTTATCGGACTGACGATCCGCGCGCTAACCATCTCTCTCGCTGCCGCTTGGGCGCCAGTCGAGCCGCCTCCGCCGGTCTTGTCGCCTCCGGAAACGCTGCGGGCCTTCGCACTCGCCGAACCGGGCTACCGGATCGAACTCATCGCCAGCGAGCCGATGGTCCAAGATCCGGTCGCCATCAGCTTCGATGGCGAGGGCCGGCTGTGGGTCGTCGAGATGCGGGGTTACATGCAGGACATCGACCGCTCCGGCGTGAACGATCCCATTGGCCGCATCTCGGTGCTCGAAGATAACGATGGCGACGGCGTCATGGATCGAAGCACGGTCTTTCTGGACAAGCTCGTGCTGCCGCGGGCCATCGGCATTCACCCGGATGGCGTGCTCGTCGCGGAGTCGAAGGCGCTGTGGTTTGCACAGGACACGGACGGGGATTTGATCGCCGACCGAAAGACGCTCATCGATCCGGACTACGCCAAAGACAACATCGAGCACTCGGCGAACGGCCTGCTCCGCGCGATGGACAACTGGATTTACAGCGCGAAGGAAGGCCATCGCTATCGGCACGCCGGCGAAAATTGGTTGCGCGAAGCCACCGAGGAGCGCGGGCAGTGGGGCATCAGCCAGGACGATCGCGGGAGGCTCTTCTACAACTACAACCATTCGCTGCTCCACACGGACCTCGTCCCTCCGAACACCCTCACCCGCAACCCGAATCACAAACCTTCGACCGGGCTCAGTGTCGGCGTCACCTCAAGCAATGCCGTCTTCCCAATCCGCCCCAATCGCGCGACGAACCGCGGCTACATTCCCGGTGCGCTGGACGAAAACGGGAGCATCAAGGAAGTCACGAGCGCCGGCGCGCCCTTTGTCTATCGGGAGACGCTGTTCCCTGGATTCGCGGGCGATGCGTTCGTCTGCGAGACGGCGGGGAATCTGGTGAAGCGGATTCGGCTCTCGAACAGCGGGCTTCACGTCGCCGGCACGCACGCCTACCCGGACCGCGAATTCATCGCGTCGAAAGACGAGCGCTTTCGCCCGTGCTGGATCACGACCGGTCCGGACGGCGCGCTCTACGTTGCGGACCTATATCGCGGAATCGTGCAGGACGGCCCGCACATGTCGCCGTATCTCCGCGAACACAGCATCGCGCGGAAGATGGACAAGCCGATCCATCTTGGGCGGATCTGGCGTGTGGTGCCAAATGAATTTACCCAGCCGCAGCGTCCCAGTTTCGCCGGCATGTCCGCGGAGGAACTCGTCGGCCAGCTCGCCAACAAGAACGGCTGGTGGCGGGATCAGGCGCAGCTGCATTTGGTCGAACGCCGGCTGATTTCCACGCTGCCTGAGCTGCGCGAGATGGCGCTGACGCACGCCGATCCCAATGCCCGGCTGCACGCGCTGTGGACGCTGGAAGGTTTGCGCGATCCCGAGCCGTACCGGCTGACCGCCGCGCTCGACGATTCTCTGCCCCACATCCGGACAGCCGCGTTACGCGTGCTGAATTCCCTCGGATTGCCGGATGACGAATTGCTCCGGCAAATCTCACAACGCGTGGATGCGACCCCACCGCAGGAAGTCGCTCTGCAAATGATCCTAACCCTCGGCAATCTCGAGGTTCCCGCCGTCGGACGTTTTGCCGCGATGCAAAAACTCCTCCTTCCGTGGGTCGCCGATCCGCTCGTGCGCGACGCGGCGATGAGCAGCCTCGCCAGACGCGAGCCCAGCTTTTTGCAGTCCCTCCTCACCGCCCACGCGACCGATAAAACTCACCCACCGGGCTTCGCGTTCCTGGTCGAATCCCTGAGCCAAGGCATCACTCATTCCCGCGACCCAAAAGCCGTCGCGCAGCTCTTGGCCGACCTCGATGCCGCAAATTCCGACCGAATGAAAGCGACCGTGTTTGCAGGGATCACCGTCCACCGGAGCGCGCTCCTTCGTGACCCGATCCCATTAGCGAGCCGACCTTCCGCCGCCGACGATTTTCCCGAACTCGCGCAGTTTTTCGCTTGGCCCGGACATGTCCCGCAACCGACCGTCGGAGCGCAGGTCAAGCCGCTGACGAAAAGCGAGCAAGCGCTCTTCGCGCGTGGCCGGCAGATTTTTCTCAGCACCTGCGTCGCGTGCCACGGTGCGGATGGGAAGGGCGTGAAATTCCTCGCTCCCCCGCTCGCCGGGTCGGATTGGGTTAACGGCAGTTCGCAACGCCTGGCGCGCGTGCTTCTCCACGGCCTCACCGGACCGATCACCGTCAGCGGAAAGCGCTATGCGCCGCCGGAAATCCAGGCCGTCATGCCGCCGCTCGCCGCCCTCGGCAATCCCGAGATTGCCGCCGTTCTGACCTACATCCGGCGAGACTGGGGAAACACCGGAGACCCCGTCCTTCCTCCGCACATCACCAACCTGCGGATCGTGTCGCAGGGCCGCACCGAGCCGTGGACGGAACAAGAACTCGCTCCGTTCGCAGACGACAATACCGTCCCGGAGAAACCCTGATCTTTTTTGTGCAAAACCTGAAAAACAAAGTTGTCCTCGTCGTCGGTGGAGGCACCGGCATCGGCCTCGGAATCGGAAAAGCCTTCGCCGCCGAAGGCTGCCGCGTGGTGCTCGCTGCACGCACGGAAGTCTCGCTGCAGGCCGCGAAAAGCGACCCCGAAATCGGCGGCTCGCTGCTCACGAAAACCTGCGACGTCACCGACCGCGCCCAAGTAGATGAACTCCTTGCCTGGACCGAGCGTGAGGCCGGCCCGGTGGACATCCTCGTTTACAGCGCAGGGACGAACGTGCCGAAGCGCACGTTTTCAGACGTGAGCGCGGAGGACTTCGAGCGCGTGCTGCGGACGAACGCCACCGGCGCCTTCCACTGCATGCAGGCGGTGCTGCCCGGCATGCGCGAGCGCAAGCGCGGCCGCATCTTCAACGTCGTCTCGCTCGCCGGCCTGCGGAATCTCACGCTCGCGGGCCTGCCGTATTGCGCGTCGAAGTTCGCGCAAGCCTCCATCGGCACCTACGCGAATCTCGAAGCGCTGCCGGATGGCGTCCGCGTGACGAACATCTTCCCCGGCGAAACCGAAACGCCGATCCTCGACAAGCGCCCGACGCCGCCGTCCGCCGAGCAGCGCGCCCGCATGCTCCAGCCCGAGGACATTGCCGCAATGGCCGTCGCCGTCGCCAAGCTCCCGCCGCGCGCATGTGTGCCGGAGATCGTGATCACCCCCGAGCACATGCCGCTCGCGTAGCGCCGCCGTTCATGAATCCGCTGCTCATCCTCGCCGTCGGGATCGTCGTGGTCATCGCGATGATCCTCGTGCTGCGAATCAATGCCTTCATTGCGCTGCTCACCGCGGCCATCGTGGTGAGCCTCCTCGGGCCAGGCGAGCTGGTGGTGAAAATCACGCGCGTCGCCGAGGCATTCGGGAAAGTGGCCGGTGCGATCGGCATCACGATCGCCATGGCGGCGGTGATCGGAAAATGCCTCATGGATAGCGGCGCCGCCGAGCGCATCGTGCGCGCCTTCACCGGCGTGCTCGGCGAAAAGCGGACGCCGGTGGCGCTGATGAGCAGCGGCTATCTGCTCAGCGTTCCGGTGTTTTTCGACACGGTTTTCTACCTGCTCGTGCCACTCGCCCGTTCGCTCTGGCTGAAGACGCGCAAGAATTACGTGCTCTACACCACCGCGATCGTGGCCGGCGGCGCGGTCACGCACTCGATGGTGCCGCCCACGCCGGGGCCGCTTTTCATGGCCAATGAGCTGAAGATCGACCTCGGCATGATGATGCTCGTCGGCGGCATCATTGGCATTCCGATGTCCCTCGCCGGTCTCGCCGTGTGTAACCTGCTCAACCGCTGGCAGCCACTCCCGATGCCGCACGACGACGGCGTCCCCGAGCCGGAGACGCCGGCCGCGGACCAGCTCCCGCCGCTCTGGATTTCGCTCGCGCCGGTGCTCCTCCCGGTGCTGCTCATTTCGGCGAATACCTTTGCCGTCGCGCTCGCGGGTCCGCCCGCCGCAGCAACGGAGTTTTGGAAATCCGCCGTTGGCATCACCGCCGTGCTCGGCAATCCGAATCTCGCCCTGCTCCTCTCCGGCGCGATCGCGCTTTTCCTCGTCGCGCGGTGGCGCGGCCGTTCGCTGAAACGACTCTCCGAGGACGTGGAGCTGGCGCTGATGAGCGGCGGCATCGTCATCCTCATCACCGCAGCGGGTGGCGCATTCGGCGCAATGCTGCGCGAAGCCGGCATCCAACGTTCCATGCAGGTGCTCGTGGGCGACGCCGGCAGCACCGCTGGCGTGACTGTGCTCCTCGCGGCGTTTGGCGTCGCGGCGCTCATCAAGTTTGCGCAAGGCTCCGGCACCGTCGCGATGATCACGGCATCGTCGATGTTTGCCGCGCTCGGCTTCACCTCCGCGACGCTTGGCTTCCACGTCGTCTACCTCGCCTGCGCCATCGGCAGCGGCTCACTGGTAGGCGACTGGATGAACAACAGCGGCTTTTGGGTCTTCTCGAAAATGACCGGCCTCACCACGATCCAGACGCTCAAAACCTGGAGCATCCTCACCGCCGCCCTCGGCATCACCGGCATCATTACCACCGTCGTCGCGGCGCTAATCCTCCCGCTTTCGCCATGAGGCGATTGACGCGCCCTGCCCTGCGTGTTGCGGAAGAAGGCAGCGGCAGGAAGTCAGCGCGACCGACGCAAACAAAAGCTCACAACCGCAAACCCTCCCATGAATCGACGCCAATTCCTCCTTGCGAGCACCGCCGCACTGGCCGCTACCACCCTGCGCGCAGCCGCTCCGGCCCGCGGCAAAAAGCTCGGCCTCTCCATCGCTTCCTACACCCGCTGGAACGGTAAGTTTTCCAGCGAGCGCTTCCCGGGATGGAAGACGGCGCTCGAGGTGCTCGACCATTGCGCGGAGCTCGGCGCGGGCTGCCTCCAGATCGGCGTGAACGGCTGGACGGCGGACTTCGCCGGCCAGGTGCGCACGCGTAGAGAGAAGCTTGCGCTCGCGCTGGAGGGACAAATCGGTTTGCCGAAAGCGGAGGGCGACGTGGCGAAATTCGAGGCCAGCGCGCGCGCGGCCAAGGAAGCCGGAGCGACGATCCTGCGCACGGTCTGCCTCGGTGGCCGGCGCTACGAGGCGTTCGATTCGATGGACGCCTGGCACCGCTTCCGCGAGCAGTCGTGGAAATCGCTCACGCTCGCCGAGCCCGTGGTGAAGGCCCTTGGGATGAAGCTGGCGATCGAGAACCACAAGGACTGGCGCACGGACGAGCAGCTCGATTTGCTGCGCCGTCTCGATAGCGAAGCGGTTGGCGTCAACTTCGATTTTGGAAACAATCTCGCGCTGCTCGAAGACCCGCGCGCCGTCTGCGAGGGGGTCGCGCGCTTCATCATGACAACCCACATCAAGGACATGGGCGTGCAGGAATATCCGGGCGGGTTTCTCCTCAGCGAAGTGCCGATGGGCGAAGGACTGCTCGACCTGCCGCGGCTCATCGCCATCTGCGAGCAGGCAAATCCCGCGGTGCAATTCAACCTCGAGATGATGACGCGCGATCCGCTTCAGGTGCCGGTCTTCGAGCAAAAATACTGGACCACGATGCCCGACGTGCCCGCTCCCGAACTCGCCCGCACCTTGCGCACCGTGAAAGCCAATCCGCCAAAAAGACCGCTGCCGCGCACCGCCGGCCTGAGCACGGACGAACGGCTCGCTTTCGAGGAGGAGAACGTCCGCAAGTCCTTCGCGCACGCCCGCAGCACGCTCGGTTTCGCGTGAGCCGCACCTCTTCCACGCCCCATGAATCCACTTCCCGGCATCAAACTTTTCGACCTCACCGGCCGCGTGGCCGTCATCACCGGCGGCTCCAAGGGCCTCGGCCTAGCCATGGCGAGCGGGCTCGCTTCCGCCGGCGCGGACGTGCTGCTGGTCAGCCGCCATCGCGAGGAAGCGGAGGCCTCCGCTGCCGGCATCGCCCGTGACTTTGGCCGCAAGGCCATCGGCTACGCCGCGGACGTGACGGACCCCGCCGCCGTGGATGCAATGTTTGCCGCCGCGGAATCGGCGCTCGGCAAGGTGGACATCCTCATCAATAGCGCCGGCATCAATATCCGCGGCCCGATCTGCGAACTCACGCCGGAGCAATTCACGCAGGTCATGGACGTCAACGTGAAAGGCGCGTGGCTCTGCTGCCGCGCGGTGCTGCCGGCCATGCGCGAGCGCAAGTGGGGTCGCATTATCAATCTCGCCAGCGCGCTCGGCCTGGTTGGACTGGCGGGCCGGACGCCCTACACTGCCAGCAAGGGCGCAGTGGTGCAGATGACACGCACGCTCGCGCTTGAGACAGCCGACGATGGCATCACCGCCAACGCGATCTGTCCCGGTCCGTTTCTCACCGAAATGAATCTGCCCATCGCCGACACCGAGGACGGCAGAAAGTTTGTCGTCGGCGCCACGGCGCTGAAACGCTGGGCGCGGCCGGACGAGATCCAGGGAGCCGCCATTTACCTGGCCAGCGACGCGGCGAGCTATGTGACAGGCGCGATACTCGCCGTGGATGGCGGCTGGACGGCGCAATGAACCGCTTCGTTTTTTCAAACATGAAAGCACTCCTCCTTTTGCTCGCTCTTACTATCAGCCTGCGCGCCGCTGAAGTTCCGAAATCTACAGGCGATGTGCGCAAGCTGGCGGGCGATTTCAGGTTCACCGAAGGTCCGGCGTGGAGCGCGAAGGAAGGCGCGCTGTATTTTTCCGACATCCCCAACAAGGCGCTGCATCGCTGGTCCGAGGCGGCGGGAGCGACGCTCATCCGCACCGGCGAGCAGGCGTCGAACGGCATCGTGGTGGATCGCGAAGGGCGATTGATTTTCTGCGAGACCGGGAGCCGCCGCATCGTGCGAAGGGATGCGGATGGGAAGGAGGAGACGCTGGCCGATTCCTGCGCGGGGAGGCCCCTCGCCGTGCCAAACGATCTCTGGCTCGCCCCGGATGGCGCGGTTTATTTCACGATCCCGAAGACCAAGGCGAAAGGCAGCGCCGTGCCCGCGGATGCTTTGAACGGCACGGTTTGCCGAATCGATCCAGATGGGAAAAACGTCACCGATGTCGGGACGGCCATCGGCATCAAAGCGCCGAATGGAATCGTCGGTAGCGCGGACGGAAAGCGCCTTTGGATCAGGGACGGCGGCGCCTGCTGGTCGGCGGCGATCCAGCCCAACGGCTCGCTGGCGGGCAAGCGCATCGCGGCTGAAAAAGGCAGCGACGGACTCGCGCTCGATGAACACGGCAATCTCTACACCACCGCGAAAGAGGGCGTTATCGTGTGGTCGCCGGAGGGCAGGCAGATTGGATTGATCCCCGTGCCCGAAGAACCGGCGAACATGACGTTCGGCGGCAAGGACGGACACACTCTTTTCGTCACCGCCCGCACCGGACTCTACGCCGTGGAGATGAGCGTGCGCGGCGATGGATTTCAAAATCCAGGTAACGAATGAACCTGAGCTGCCATTTACCTGAAAGCCTCATGACGTACCGCGTTCTCATCAGCCTCGTATCCATGACGGTTTCCTCAGTCCTGGCGGCGAATCCGCTTGGGACGGCGGAGAGTTTTTTCGAGGCGCATTGCTACAACTGCCACGACGACACGACGCAGAAGGGCGAGCTCGATCTCACGTCACTGAAGTTCGATCCGGCGAACAAGGCGACATTCGCACGCTGGGTGTCAGTATTCGACCGCGTGAGGGAAGGTGAGATGCCGCCGAAGAAAAAGGCGCGTCCGCCGGAGACCGAGAAGGCGGCGTTCCTCAGCGACGTAGCCAAGGCGCTCACTGCGGCGGAACAGACGCGGCACAAGCGCGAGGGGCGCGTGGTGTTTCGCCGGCTGAATCGAACCGAATACGAGAACACGCTGCGCGACCTGTTCGCGCTGCCGAATCTCTCTGTGCGGGAGATGCTGCCCGCGGATGACGAGGCGCATGGCTTCGACACGGTGGGCGAGGCGCTGAATCTCTCCTACGTTCAGATCACGAAATACCTCGAGACGGCTGAGATCGCGCTCGACCGGGCCATCACGCGGGAACTCACAGCGCAGGAGGACGCAACGCAGAAGGCTGAGACGATCCGCAAGACCGGCTCACAAATTGGGCGCTTTCAAAATAAGAACGGCGAGGTTCAGCATCTCGGCGATGCCCGCATTCTTCTGCGCCAGCCAAATTCCGCGCAGACGGGGTGGTTCCTCAATCCGCTCATCGCCCCGCGCGACGGCGAGTATCGCATCCGCGTGAGCTGCTACGGCGTGGTCTGGGACGAGGGGGAAATCAAGCCGGCCGACCGGCCGCATATGATCTCGATCTACGCGAAATCCGACAACATCACGCGCTTGCTGCGCACCTTCGATGCACCTCCGGATCAGGCCGCCGTGCTGGAAACGACGGCATGGCTGTCGGGAGGCGACTCGTTCGTCGCTCACATCGCTTCGCTCGATGACCGCAACGATCCGATCCGAAATAAAAAGCGCGGCCTCCCCTACGCCGGTCCGGGCTTGGCGATAGAGTGGTTTGAGATCGAGGGGCCGATCCCTCAGCCGTGGCCGCCTCGCGATAATCAGCCGCTCTTTGCCGGGCTGCCGGTGAAGAGATGGACCGAGGATTCCGGCTTTCAGGAACCGCCCGCGCCCAACGAGAGCGGGACAAAGGAGAAGTATCGAGCCCGGCCGCTCATCGTCGTATCCGAGAATCCCGAGCGCGATGCCGAGCGGCTGCTGCGGCAGTTCATGACGCGCGCCTTTCGCCGGCCCGTGGCGAATGCGGAGGTGAAGACCTATCTGCCGCTGATCCAGCGGAAGCTCGCGCAAAAACACACGTTTCAAGAAGCGATGCGGACCGGCTTCAAGGCGGTGCTATGCTCGCCGGACTTCCTCTTTTTCGAGGAAACGCCGGGCCGGCTTGGTGACTTTGCGCTGGCCTCGCGGCTCTCGTATTTCCTGTGGAAATCCATGCCAGACGAAATGCTACTCGCGCTCGCCGGGAAGGGCGACCTGTCGAAGCCCGAAGTGCTGCGCGCGCAGACCGAGCGCCTGCTGGATGACCGGCGCTCGGAGCGTTTCGTGGAAGACTTTCTCGGTCAATGGCTGGAGTTGCGGCGTATCGGATTTACCGAGCCGGACAAGCAGCTTTACCCCGAGTTCACGCCAGTCCTGCAAACTTCGATGATCGCGGAAACCCATGCGTTCTTCGCCGCGATGCTGCGCGAGGATCTCGGCTCGGATCATCTCGTGCGCAGCGACTTCGCCTTTGTGAATGCGCCCCTCGCCGCGCTCTACGATATTCCCAATATAAAAGGCGTGGCGCTGCGCCGGGTGAAGCTGCCCGCGGAAAGCCCGCGCGGCGGATTCCTGACGCAGGGCAGCGTGCTGAAAATCACGGCGAATGGCACGACGACCTCGCCCGTAACGCGCGGCGTCTGGATCATGGATCGCCTGCTCGGCCGGCCCGTGCCGCCGCCGCCGCCCGGCGTGGGAAGCATCGATCCCGACGTTCGCGGGACGACCACCATCCGTGAGCAGCTCGCCAAGCACAGCACGGAGGAGTCCTGCGCGGGCTGCCATCGGAAGATCGATCCGCCGGGTTTCGCACTGGAGAGTTTTGACGTGATGGGCGGCTGGCGGGAGCGCTTTCGCTCACTCGGAAAAGGCGACGCCGCCAAGCCCCAGGGCGACCTCCCCGTGCGCTATACGCTCGGCCTGTCCGTGGATGCCAGCGGCGAAAGCGTCGATGGCCGGCCGTTCCGCGACATTCACGAGTTCCGCCGCATTCTGCTTTCAGACCGCGAACAACTCGCCCGCAACCTCACCGAGCGCCTGCTCGTGTATGCCACCGGCGCCGGCATCAGTTTCGCCGACCGCGCCGAGGTGGAGAGCATCCTTTTCAGCACCGCCGCGAAGAACCACGGAGCGCGCTCACTGGTGCATGCCGTCATTCAATCACCCACGTTCCAATTCAAATGAAGGCGATGAGACAAACGGACAACGGGAGGGGGAGACAGAAGAACGCCGTCCGCGTCAGCAGCCTCATCCTCTCATCCCTCATCCCATTGTCTGATTATCCAAGCCCCTTACCATGAAATCTCCCCACATCCACCGTCCCGAACTCGACCGCCGCACCTTCCTCAAAGGCATCGGCATTTCCCTCGCCCTGCCGTTTCTCGATGCGATGCGGCCGACCTTTGCCTCGGCGCGGGGCGTCACCGATCCCGTCCTGCCGCGCCGCCTGCTCGCGGTGATGACGAACATGGGCATTCTGCCACAGTATTATTTCCCGACGACCGCGGGCGCGGACTGGGAAGGCACGCCGTATCTTGACGTGTTGAAGGATTTCCGGCGGGACATGACCGTCCTCAGCGGCGTGTCGCATCCCGGCGTGGACGGCGGGCACCACGCCGACATCGCGTTTCTCACCGCCGCGCCGCATCCGGGCCGGGGCGGTTTTCGCAACTCGATCTCGCTCGATCAATTTGCCGCCCAGCGCATCGGGCATCACACGCGGTTTCCGTCGCTCTCGATGCTCGTCGGCGTTGAGGGAAAACGCAGCCTTTCTTGGACGAGCGACGGGGTGATGATCCCCTCGGAAAAACGCCCGAGCGAAGTCTTCAAGCGGCTGTTCGTTCAGGGCTCGCCGCGCGAGGTCGAGGCGCAGGTTACACGTTTGCGAGAAGGCCAAAGCATCCTCGACACCGTGGCCGGACGCGCCAAGAGCCTGGAGCGAACGCTCGGCGCGACCGACCGCACCAAGCTCGACCAGTATTTCACCTCCGTGCGCGAGGCCGAGCAGCGCCTGCACAAGGCCGAGGAATGGGAGCAGCATCCCAAACCGAAGATTGACGCGCAGCCGCCGGTCGACATCGCCGATCCCGCCGATCTCGTGGGCAAGAGCCGGCTCATTTACGATATGGCAAAGCTCGCGCTCCAGACCGATTCCACGCGCATCGTCACCGTCTTCATCGAGGAGGATTTCAATCCCACCGTGAAGGTGCCCGGCGTCACGCAGGGCCATCACTCGCTCACGCATCACGGGAACAAACCCGAGACGCTCGGCGAACTGCGCCGGGTCGAAGAGGCGCAATTTGGCACGTTGCGCGACCTCCTCGTCAGCCTGCGCGACTTCAAGGAAGGCGGCGCGTCTTTGCTCGACCAGACCGCCGTCCTCTACGGCACGAACATGGGCAACGCCAACGCCCACGCGAACGACAACCTGCCCGTGCTCCTCGCGGGCGGCGGCTTCAAACACGGGCAGCACCTTGCCTTTGACCAGAAGCGCAATGAGCCCCTCGCAAACCTTTTCGTCAGCCTCCTGCAACGCCTCGGCCTCGAGGAAGACCGCTTCGCCAGCGGCACGAAGACTCTACGCGGGCTGGAGATGATTTGAGCCCACCGAGTCGCCTCGCGCTGCTGCGTGCCCAGCTGCGCAACCCGGCTGCCCGTTCCAAGGTAACCTTTTTTTCGTTGCCGCCATCTCTAACGTCCCACGCTGCGCTGCCGGCGGCCACTCGGCCGTCCTACTCGGGCACGTGACGTCCTCAACTCCCCCCAAACCCTAGTATGAACCACCGCTTCCTGGCGGTCGCCCTGGCTGCTTCCGGCACCGCGATCGCGCAAACCGCCCCGACCCCCACCGCTGCAACAGAAACCAATGCCGCCGTGCAGCTCTCGGTCTTCGAAGTCCGCACGGACAAGGACACCGGCTACGCTGCCTCGACGGCGCTCACCGGCACACGCACAAACGAGAAACTCGAGAATCTGCCCAACTCGATCTCAGTGCTCACAGCCGATTTCCTCAGTGATATCGCCGCCTTCGACTTTTTCGATGCCGCCGAATTTGGCGTCAGCACTGAGAACGTGGGCAACGACAACGGCACTCGCGGCGCCCCGGTCGGCAGCCGCAGCGGCAATCAACTCAGTTTCCGCGGCCTGCCCGCCGTCCGCCAGCTTCGCGACGGCTTCCCGTGGTATGTGCCGATCGACGTCTTCAACACCGAGCGAATCGAGTTCAACCGCGGCCCCGGCGGTCTGTCCTACGGCGACGTCGATGCGGGCGGAATCGTGAATGTCGGCACCAAGCGCCCCGATTTCCGCCGGACCTATTCAGCGCAGATCCGTTTTGACGACTGGGGAACGCAGCGCGGCTCCATCGATCTGAACCAGCCGCTCGTTAACGACCGCCTCGCGCTGCGCCTCAACGCGGTCTCGAGTGAGCGCGAGAGCTGGCGTCAGCGCGGCAGTTCGGTGCTCAATGGCTACGCCGCCGCCCTGCGCTTCACGCCGACGCGCAAGACCACGATCGATTTCACGATCGAAAAGGCGCGCCAGTCCGACGGTCTCACGCACGCCGCGCTTACCAACACGACGGCCGCCTACATCCGCGGCTCCGGTACGAACGCGCTCGATGCCGATCCGCTGCGCGCGGGCATCCAAACCAATGGCACCGGCATGACGCGCACGGCTGCGCCGGGCAACACCCAGGTGTGGAGCTTCATCGACGGGCAGATCTACAACCTGGAGTCGACCGCCGCTGTGGTTTTCCGCAACGATTTCATCGATCAGGGCAATGGCGCTGCCGTCGTCAGCGGCAACGATCCGCGCAATTCCAACCGCGTGCCTTACGGCCCCGCGCCCGAATCGATCGTCCCGCGCGGCGAGGACTGGGGCGGACCGGCCAACTTCGTCGAACAGGACTGGATCGCCTACACCCTCGAGTTCAAGCACGAGGTGAACGATCGCCTCCGGCTCCTCATCGCCCACAACGGCCAGCGCGACGGGATCAAACGCGAGAAATCGATGAACGACCTGCTTCAGGGCGCCTCCGGTTTCGGCGCACGCTCGCTGCACATCGACGTCTCTCCGAATCTCCCCGGTCCCAACGGTGCGCTGATTCCCAATCCGCGCTACGAGCAATACTTCGTCCACCATCACCAACTGCTCAATAACGATGGTCACGACGTCCTCAACTTCCGCGGCGTCGCCGTCTACGATTTCGATCTGCCGAAAGGGATCACGCAGCGAGTCGTGGGCAGCGCCGGGTATCGTTCCGAGGACTATTATCGCGATGTCTTCGCCGAGTCCCTCACGACCGAGGAGATCGCGCGACGAGGCCTGACCGGCGTCGCCGCCCGTTATTCAAACAACTTCTTCTATCGCTACCACTATCTCTCCGACGGGAACAGCGACGCCGCGCTTCAGAACCGCGTCATCCCGGGTGTCACCACCTTCACCCGGCACAACCAGCTCGGCACCAATGCCCGCTTCAAGCAGAGCCTCACTTCCGGGTCGCTGAACGCCGTCGGCTCCTACTTCCGCGGCCGGCTCCGCAGCAGCGTGGGCGTCAGCCGCGACCGCTGGCACCAGCGGACAGCGAACACCGGAGACGAGCCGGTGACCGGCGAACGCGTCTTCCTCGACGCGGCCGGCAACAGCATTCCGGAAGGAGGCGCGATTCCGGTGTTCAACTTCAGCAACCAGTGGGTCACCAACCAGACCTACGGGCTCGTCTGGCACTTGACTCCCTGGGTGTCCTTGAGCGGCGGATACTTCGAGTCCGCGCAGTTCGCGGACAACACCGGCATCCTGCTCAACGGACGGCCTGTTCCCCCGCAGAGCGGCGAAGGCTACGACTACAGCCTGCGCTTCAAGCTCTGGCGGGACCGGATCACCCTCGCGCTCACGCGCTTTGAAACCGTCGGCGAAAATGTCTCCAGTGGCGTGAGCGCGCTCGCGCGGGACGAACTCGCGCCCCTTCTCGCGGAGCCGTTCGTCAACCTCACCGACACACGCGACCGCAAGTCCACCGGCACCGAGGCCGAGTTGTTTTTCAACCTTGGTCGGCAATGGACCGCGCGCCTCGTCTACTCAGAGAACTCTGTTATCTTCAGCCGTTTCTATCCTCTGCTCCGCGAGCGGCTGGGTGAGGCGCGCGCCTCGGCCGCCGCCCAAGGTCTCGATCCCGATGTCGCGACTTTCGAGACCGGTGACTACCTCCGCACGCAGGAGGAGAATGCGCAGGCCACCGATCGCCGCACGGCCAACGCGACGGTCCGCTATTCGTTCACGGAAGGCGGGCTCAGCGGACTGTCGCTCGGCGTTGCGGCCCGCTACCAGCAGCTGCCCAACCGTATTGCCATCAGTATTGGCGGGCAGGAAGTGATCCCGCGGGTCGAGGATGCCGAGCTCTACGTGGTCAACCCATTCGTCACGTATCGGCGCCGTTTCGGCAAGTTCACATGGACCGGCCAGGTAAATGTGAACAACGTGTTCGATACCGTGGAGAACGTTTCCGCAAACTACCGCTTCACGCGCTACAACGATCCGCGCCAGATCATCTTTACCAGCACGCTGTCGTTCTGATCGCATCGCGGCTTCCGCCGGATAGACTTCCGCACCCTCGCGCGCCCCCTTGGAAGTGATGTTTCCTCAACCGCGAGCCGAAGCGCTTCGGCGCTTGTTCGCCGATCCGTCGCGCGAATTACATCTGCGCGAGGTGACGCTCACGCCGCCAGGGTTGTGAGAATCCGGCGTTGCGGCGTTGCGGCGGACGCGGCGTGGACTCCGCGTCGGGGCACTCAATTGCCGCGATTAAACAATGTGGCCGATCGCACTAGGGAACTGGAGCCGGAGTCGTCGGGTCACCCAAGCAGAAGACGCCGTCAGGCCAATTCCGCCAGACCCGATTACGTCATGTTATCAACCATTAATTTTTGACCCCTTTGGTTCCCCTTGACCCCTCCCCCCCGCCTTGGCGCCAGTATGATCCGCCAGGCGCCGCCTTCGAGTTATATAGCTGAGGGCTATTTTTTTTTAGATTGGCTATGATTTTGCTTTTCCACAAAATCGGCCATTTTACCATTCCATTTTTTTACGATGGGCACCAGATTAGGGACGGGCGATTCGTCCTTGACCTCCATCAGCCCACTCCGCGCACCCGGATGGGGCGATTCGTAATATCCGCACCAGCCGAAACCGATGATCTGCGGGTGCTCCATGCTCATTTTTACGAGGCCGCTATAGACCTCTTCATATTCGGAAAGATCACGCGCCTGATAGGTCGACTTTGGAGGGTCGCCGTAATAGATACCTGCACCGGTATCGGCCAATAGAATAGGGCCGTTCCAGTTTCGAGTGGCCACCTCCAGCACCCCGTAGGCAGTAGAGGGAGGACCCATAATATTAACTGACAGCACGTCGATATACTTTTCCATGATGAAGAACGACCAGGCTGAGGGCGCGTCCTGTAGGTGCAATGTGTTCCGGTCCCCCAGTATCATATGGTTCTGGTCATATTTTCGGATGGTATCGTGATAGACCTTGTACCACTGCTCGCAGATCCGCTTCAGGAAGGTCTCCTTGTCCTCGCGCAGCCTGTCGCCGGAGATGTAGCCACGTAAGGGTGTTTCCACCTTTTCGATGTCCGACCACTCCTTTATCGGGATGCCATAGGTCTGCCGCCACCTATCGATCGTACCGTATACCTCTTTCATTAGCTTCACCCATTCCTTCAGCCCGGCACTGTTCGGCCTTGTACAGGCTTCGATCCAAAGCTGTGCACTCTTGGCGTCGATGTTCCAAGGGGGGTTATGGGCAAAATGGTATCCTATCAACTGCCTATTGTCCCTTAGCGGTTCGACGAAATCCCGGCACCGTTGGTCGACTGCGGCGGCGAACCCTTCGCCAAAGACATCCGGGAGACCCTCCCCGGCAATGTACTGTAGCGGTACCTCAAGGAATGCCGCGAACGGATAGTCTAAGTCCGCGAATTGTGATGCCTGCCATTCGGGGGTGCGTGTTATAAGGTTCGCCCGGTTTCTCGGTTTGTCGCCGATCGTAGAGGGGTCGATCGCACTGGGTCCCACGCTGGGGGGCAGGTAGGTAAACCCCATATCTATGTGCGCCTGCTTGACGGACCTGCGCCAATTCTCCAAGGAGCCGTACTTTCCCTTCAGGTTCCAAGGCATATGGGTTCCGTCGCCATAGTGGTTAATCCCTCGCATATGGAAAATATCGCCCTCCGGGTCGATGACCTCCCATTTTCCGTCTGTCTGTTCGACATGGAAGTAGCCAGTACCTTGCGCACAAATCAATTGTTTGCAAACCAGAACCTCGATTATATAGGCTATTTTAAATAATCTTTTCACTTTATTATTTTTTCCTTGTATGAAAGGTGGGACCTGTCGAATAAATATTTTATTCGATCGTATTTGAATTTCGATTAATTCGAAATATGAATTTAATTTCTTGAATTTTTATCGAATACCGTTTTGTTTTTCCACAAAGTCGGCCATCTTACCATTCCATTTTTTTACAATGGGCGCCAGATTAGGGACAGGCGATTCGTCCTTGACCTCCATCAGTCCACTCCTCCCGCCCGGATGGGGCGATTCGTAATATCCGCACCAGCCGAAACCGATGATCTGCGGGTGCTCCATACTCATTTTTACGAGACCGCTATAGACATATTCA
>JBBQEG010000072.1:0-17416 GCA_038320495.1 Opitutales bacterium
GGGCCGTCTTCGCCTTCACCGTGCCCAGCGACGGTCTCTACGAGGTGCGTTTCGCCACCGCCCCGCACGAAAACCGGGCCAGCAACACCGCCATCACCGTGCGTACCAGCGAAGGCGACCGGCCGGTCACCGTGAATCAACAACAGCCAGCCACGATTGACGGCCGCTGGGTTTCCCTTGGCCGGCACCGCTTCCAGGCGAGCAAGCCAGGCGCCGTGGAAGTCAGCGCCGACAAAGCCAATGGCAACGTGCACATCGACGCCGTCCAAGTGATCCCGGTGCCGTAATCGCAAGACGCCGGGCCCGACGTTGGACCCGGCCCGTAGATTCCCCGGAGGATCGCCGATCCTCCGGGCCCACTCCCAGCTTCCCTCAGGCAAACTCGTCTTTGCCCGTTTGCCTCAACCGCGGGTTGACGCGACCCTCCGACGCGCGTTTCACTCTCCCTGTGCGCGCCGCCTTTTCCGTGATGCTCCTCCACCGCCTGCTCGTTCTTGCTGTCATCATCGCCGCGCCTGTCGCGGCGCAAGAATCGATCTCGTTCAACACCCACGTGCGGCCCATCCTGTCCGATAACTGCTTCGCGTGTCACGGCACCGATGCCGGACACCGCGAGGGCAAGCTCCGTCTCGACATCGCGGATACACCCGAGGGAGCCTACGCTTCCCGCGACGGCGTACGGGCGATCGTCCCGCGTGATCTCGAAAAATCCGAGCTTTGGCAGCGCATCATCAGCCCGCACGACGATGAGATGATGCCGCCGGCCGAGTCGCACAAACCGCGCCTCAAACCCGGGGAAATCGACGTCATCAAACGTTGGATCGAACAGGGCGCCGTCTACCAAAGGCACTGGGCGTTCGAGCCCATCGCCCAACCCGCCCCGCCCAAGGCCAAATCCCGCTCTGGCACCCACCCGGTCGATCGTTTCGTTTCGGACACGCTCGCCACCCGCAAACTTCAACTCGCGGCCGAAGCGCCGCGCGAGGTCTTGCTGCGTCGTCTCACGCTTGATCTCACCGGCCTGCCTCCGACGCCGGACGAGATCGATGCGTTTCTCGCCGACAAGAAATCCGGCGCCTATGAACGCGTGGTCGAGCGCCTGCTCGCCTCGCCGCGCTACGGCGAGCACTTCGCCCGCGGCTGGCTTGATGCGGTCCGTTATGCGGACACTCACGGCCTCCATCTCGATAACATCCGCACGATCTGGCCCTACCGCGATTGGGTCGTGCAGGCGTTCAATCGCAACCTGCCCTTCGACCAGTTCACCATTGAACAACTCGCGGGCGATCTGCTGCCCAATCCGCGCATCGATCAGCTCGTCGCGACCGGCTACAACCGCAACATCCTCTCGACCTCCGAGGGCGGCGCGATCGAAGCCGAGGCCGAGATGCGCAACACCGCCGATCGCGTCGACACCACCGCCGCGGTCTGGCTCGGTCTCACTGCCAATTGCGCCGCGTGTCATGATCACAAATTCGACCCGATTACTCAGCGCGAATACTACGAACTCGGCGCTATCTTCAAGGGCCTCGAGGATCGCGTCTGGGACGGAAACATCCGCAATCCCGCGCCCATCGCCATCGTCGCCGGCGATCCCGAAAAACAGCAACGCATCGACGAACTCTCGGCGATGATCGCGCCCTTGGAACACACGCTCACGACCAAAGCCGACAGCCTCATCGCCGGCGGCAAGGGCCTGATGAAGCTGACCAAGAAACCCATCACGTACGAAGTCGTGTGGGCCGAGGACTCCGATTTGATCACGCCCGAGACGTTCAATGCCCGCCCCGCGGGCAAATGGCACCGAGGCCCAACGGTCCCGGTCGCAGGCGGCGAGGCTGCCTTGCGCTTGGAAGGTTCGCAGGCGCGGCCGTTTTTCTTCACCGCGGGTGATGTCGTTCTTACCGCCCGCACCGAGGTTCGCTCGTTCGTCCATCTGTATTCCGATCCCGTCGATCCACCGCGCGCCGTCAGTCTGGAATTTATCAGCGACCAGAAAACCCGCCGTTTTGTCTGGGGCGATCTCGCCGCCTTCGGTCCGGATATTGCCGCCGCCGCGATCCATGCTGGACCGTTGCCCGCCCCCGGCGGTTATACGCGACTCGAATTGATCGCCTGCGATGCCGGCGTGGACGAGGGCAAGAACTACACCGGCCTTCGTATTGCCCAGAGCAACGGCGCCGCGTGGTGGGATCGCGCCGGCGCCGTCATCACGAGTCCGAGTGCCAGCGATGATCCGATCCTTTCAAAAGATGCTTGGGCCCGCACCTACCGCACCACCGCCCGCGATGATTCCGAGCTGCCCGTCCGCCATGATTTGCGTTACGTGCTCGGCCTGTCCGGAACGCAGCAGAACGATAAGGAAAAGAAGCGCCTCGCCAACTATCACCGCGATCACATCTACGCGCCCTTCCGAGCCGAGCTCGAAAAGGAACTGCACGCGGTGCGCCCGCTGCTCTCCGAACAAATCCACTACGAACTCACGCTCCCGACCACGCTCATCTCCCGCGAACTCGCCGAACCACTGCCCGCCCACATCATGGTTCGCGGTCAATACGATGAGCCCGGCGAACGCGTGGGTCCCGGGACACCGGCGTTCCTTCCGCCGCTGCGTTCAGCAGGCGCGAAGGCCACGCGCCTCGACCTCGCCCGCTGGATCGTAGCGCCTGAAAATCCACTCACGGCCCGCGTCACCGTGAACCGTTTCTGGCAGCAACTCTTCGGCGCCGGACTCGTCCGCACGCCTTCCGATTTCGGCTCGCAAGGTGATCCACCCACCCACCCCGCGTTACTCGACTGGCTCGCCGCCGAATTCGTCCGCACCGGCTGGGACGTGAAACAATTCGTCCGTCTGCTCGTGACATCCCGGGCGTATCGCCAGGATGCATACGCGTCTCCGGAGCTGCTCGAGCTTGATCCGTCCAACCAGCTCCTGGCCCGCGGCCCGCGCTTCCGGCTCGATGCCGAGGTGCTGCGCGACCAAGCGTTGGCTCTGGGCGGATTGCTCCAGCCGGAAATCGGCGGACCGCCCGTCCGACCGTACCAGCCGGCCGGCATCTGGGAACCCGTTGCCTTCGGCGGCAGCAATACCAAAACGTACGTGCAGGACCAGGGCGACGCGTTGTATCGCCGCAGCTTGTACACGTTCTGGAAACGCACCGCCCCCGCCCCGGCCATGGTCACCTTTGACGCGCCGTCACGCGAAAATTTCTGCGTGGGCCGCGGTCGCTCGAACACACCGCTCCAGGCGCTCGCCTTGATGAACGACGTCCAGCAGTTCGAAGCCGCCCGCGCCTTCGCCGAGCGCCTGCTCCTGCGCACCAGCAGCGATTCCGACCGGCTCGCCTACGCGTTCCGCAGCGTGACCGCCCGCGTGCCCACGAAAGCCGAACAGGTCCTGCTCCACGACACGCTGGCCACCCACCGCAGCCATTATTTAAAAAACACCGAGGCGGCCCAACAGGTTCTCGCCAACGGCGAATCCAAAGCGAACTCCACCTTGCCCGTGCCCGAATTCGCAGCCTGGACCATGGTCACCAACCTGTTGCTGAACCTCGACGAAACACTGAACCGCAACTGATCCCAAGTGGGGCGGGTCTGTGACCCGCCTCTTCGATCTCCAAAGCGGGTCACAGACCCGCCCTACGCCCATCCCACCTTCCTCCGCATGAACCCAGCGCACGATTATATCAACAACCTGACGCGCCGCCAATTTTTCGCCGGCGCCGGCCTCGCGATGGGCGGCGTGGCGCTGAACTGGCTCGCTCCGCGGTTGCAGGCCGCCGGCGGAACCGGCGTCGGCGCCGATGCGCTCAATGCGCGGATTCATCCGCCGCTCGCCGGCTTCCCGCACTTCGCGCCCACGGCCAAACGCATCATTTATCTGCACATGAACGGCGGGCCTTCGCAGCTTGATACGTTTGATTATAAGCCGCAACTGCAGGAGCGATTCGATCAGGACTTGCCCGACTCCATTCGCCAGGGCCAGCGCATCACCACCATGACGAGCGGGCAAGCGCGCTTTCCCGTAGCGCCGTCGCTCTTCAACTTTGCGCAACACGGGCAGAGCGGCACCTGGGTCAGCGATCTCCTGCCGTGGACTTCCAAAATCGTCGATGACATCGCCGTCGTCCGCAGCGTCCACACCAACGCGATCAACCACGATCCCGCCTGTACGTTCCTCATGACCGGCAGCGAGATCCCCGGCAAAGCGAGTCTCGGCTCCTGGCTCTCCTACGGGCTCGGCAGTGAAAACAATGACCTGCCCGCGTTCGTCGTGCTCACACCGAAGTTCTCTCCGAAGGTTGCCGCCCAGGCCCTGTTTACCCGGATGTGGAGCAGCGGCTTCCTGCCCACCTCGCACTCCGGCGTCGCGCTCCGCGCGCAGACCGATCCCGTTCTCTTCCTCGAGAACCCGAACGGCGTCGATCCCACCACGCGTCGGGCCATGCTCGATTCGCTCTCGAAGTTCAATCACCTGACGCATGCGCGTCACAACGATCCGGAGACGCTGACGCGCATCGCGCAATACGAAATGGCCTTCCGCATGCAAACCAGCGTGCCGGAATTGACTGACTTCAGCGGGGAATCCGAGGCGACGCTTGATCTCTATGGCCCGGAGGTAAAAGAGTCGGGTTCCTTCACCGCCAGCTGCCTGCTCGCCCGGCGGCTGGTCGAGCGGAATGTGCGCGTCGTCCAGATTCTGCACCGCGGGTGGGACCAGCACGGCAACCTGCCCAACGATCACCGTATCCAATGCCTGGACACCGATCGCGGCTGTTACGCGCTGATTGCCGATTTGAAACAACGCGGACTGCTCGATGACACGCTCGTGGTCTGGGCCGGTGAATTTGGCCGCACTGTCTATAGTCAGGGCGCGTTGACCAAAACCAATTACGGCCGCGATCACCACCCACGCTGCTTTAGTGTCTGGATGGCCGGTGGCGGAGTAAAGGGCGGCTTGGTCTATGGCGAGACGGATGACTTCTCCTATAATATCATCCGCGACCCCGTCAGTCTTCACGACTTGAACGCCACGCTGCTGCACTGCCTGGGCATCGATCACCAGAAGTTCTCGTTCAAGTCCCAGGGCCTTGACCAGCGCCTCACCGGCGTGGAGCCAGCCCGCGTGGTCAAAGAGATTCTGACGTGAAACCAGGATCAGGTCCGAAGACGTGTTCCGCTTCGTTCTCTCCGTTACCTTCTGTTCCAAGGTTACGCGTTTGTCGGTTCTCGAAACTCACGTTTTCGGTTCTGATTGCATCGCCCCGTGTCCTCCGTGCTTAACTCCGGACCGCACCACCGCTCCACACTGAAGCCTGCTCCCGGACGCTCGCTGGTTGGACAGGTGACCCTCCAGCTCTATCGGTTCTTCATCGTCGCCGTAGTCGTTTGGCTGATACGCGATTTGGCGCTGCGTCAAAAAACCCACGGCGACTCGCCCATCCTGGTCAGCGAAATTGTCTCTTTGCTGCCCGCGGCCGTGACGCTGCGGCCCGATAGCTCCGAACGCGACGGGCTCTTTGTCCTCGATCGTGACGAACGTGAGATCGGCTATGTCGTGCGCACCCAACCCCATTGCCGCGATATCATTGGTTACTGCGGCATCACCGACGCCTTGGTCGTGCTCGATCCGAAATGGAAGATTCTCGGAATCAAAGTCCACGCCTCGGACGACACCAAGGAACATGTCGGCGACGTCGTGACGGATCGAAGATTCCTAAAGAAATGGAACGGCATGTCCTGGGACACCGCGGCCGATCTCAACTTGAAGCAGGCCGGCATCGAAGGCGTCTCCGGCGCCACGATGACGAGTATGGCCATCGCGCAGAGCGTCAAAGCCCGCCTGCAACTGAGTCGCGGCGAGATTGCGGAGCGACCCGCCCTTCGCCTCGGCTGGCGCGACTGGGGCATGCTCGCGGTCATCGGCGTGGCAAGCGTCATGGCTTTCGGCCAACCGGCGTGGCGGCACCGCTGGAAACGGCCGTATCAAATCGCGCTCATTGTCTACGTCGGCTTCATCAGTGGCGACCTGCTCGCGCAAACCCTCTTCGCCGGGTGGGCGCGCACCGGAGTACCGTGGAGCACCGCGCCCGGTCTCGTCCTGCTCGCCGCCGCGGCCTTGGTGGTGCCTTGGATTTCCCGGAAGCCTCTTTATTGTCACCACATCTGCCCGCATGGCGCCGCCCAGGAATTAATCGGACGCTTTCGACCCACGCGGTTTAATGTCACGCTTTCGGCCGGGGCCGTTCGCGGACTCGAGTATTTGCCGTTTGCCCTGTTGCTCTTCACGCTCGTGATCGCGCTGCTCGCGACCCCTTTTGACCTCGCCGGCATCGAGCCCTTTCACGCCTACCTGATCAAGTCGGCGGGTTGGGCCACGCTCGCGGTCGCGGGCATCGGCCTCGTCGCCTCGTTCTTCGTGCCGCAGGCGTATTGCCGTTTTGGATGCCCCACCGGCGCGCTGCTCACCTTTGTCCGTGCCCGCGGCAAGACTGACCACTTCTCGCGCCGCGACCTGATGTCCCTCGCGTTTGTCGGCGTGGCCGTCGCAATCAACTGGCACTACCTACCCATCATCACGTGGCTGAAGGGTGTACCCGCGTCATGAACCGGGTACGCTTCGCCCCCTGGATTTGCGCCCTCCTCGCGGCGCTCCTCCCAGTTCCCGCGTTATCCCAAGCCGCGTCGGAAAGCATTACCCTCCGTGGCCGCGCCATGGGCACCGCCTGGTCGGTGACCATCCGCCCTGATCAGCCCATCGACGCCGCGTCACTGGAGCGGGCGATCAGCGAACGGCTCGAGCAACTCGAACAACAATTCTCGACCTACCGCACGCGCTCGGAATTGTCGCAGTTCAACGCGAGCGCTCGCACCCACCCGGACTGGATTTACGTCTCGCCGGAAATGGCGACGGTGGCCGCCGAATCGCGACGAATCAGCGAACTCACCCTGGGCGCCTTCGACGCGACCGTCGCGCCCTTGGTCAGGCTCTGGGGTTTCGGACCCCAACGACGCTCGGGCGCCTCTCTGCCGAACGAAAACGAGATTCGTTCCACCCGTTTATCCGTCGGCTGGCGAAGTCTCGAAGTTCGACTGAATCCGCCGGCGTTGCGCAAATTGTCCGTGAACCTCGAAGCCGATTTTTCCTCACTGGCCAAGGGCTTCGCCGCAGATGAGGTTAGTCGCCTGCTCACCACCACCATCAACGGCGCGGCCACGCATCTCGTTCAGATCGGCGGCGACACGCGCGCGAGTCTAGGAGGCCGCGCATCGTCACCAAGCCTCGTGAGAACCACCCCTGGATGGCGGATGGCAATCGAGTCCGCTGACCTCACCCACCACTCGCCGGCGGCCGTCATCGACGTGAAGGGACAGGCCCTTTCGACGTCGGGTGATTACCGAAATTTCTTCACCCTTAACGGCGAGCGATATGGCCACATTATCGATCCGCGCACGGGACGACCCGCGAGCAGCTCACTCGCCGCCGTGAGTGTCGTGCATGCCTCGTGCGCGACCTCGAGTGCACTCGCGACCGCGCTCTTTGTCATGGGCACCGAGGAGGCGTTCCGTTTCGCAACCGAGCACCGCCTTCCCTGTTTCCTCCAAATTCGCGAAGGCTCGAATTTGACCCAGCGCATGACCCCGGAGTTCGCCGCCCTGCTCCGCGCCGACCTGCCATAACGTCACGTATCACGTGACCTACCGTTCGCCGCGCCCCGCGACAATGTCACGTATTACGTGACATTTTCCCGGACGGAAACGGCGTCGAGGGCGGGTCTGCTTTCGTTAGACGTCGGCTGCGAGCGGCTCCGCCGCGCTGGGCAGTTTGGTCACGATGGGGGGCACCCACGAGCCGGCGAATAACATCATCCGCGGCAAATCGGGTGGCCCGAGCTCGTTGAGGTTCAACTGCGCGATGACGAGGTCAATCGCATGCGCAGCCACGCGTTCGTGGCACTGATCCACGCCGCCGATTCCCGGCGCCTCGTTCTGCCAACTCAGGGTCACGACCGGCAACGCCCGCTCCCGAATAGCGCGTCGCAAGCCCGGCAACGCGAGTAACGCCGTCGTGCTCACAATCAACGCATCCGCTCCGGTTTTCCGCAGCCACCCGGCCAGGTCGTTCTTCTCCCCCTGCCGATGCAACCGCCACAAACCGTGCGCCCTCGCGGAACTCGGATGATGAGCGAGAAACGCACCTTCCCAGGCCCGCTTCGCCCGCTCGTGCGTTTCCACATCGGCCAACGCCGCCAACCGCGTATAACCGAGCTTGGCCAGTTCGAGCACTCCCATCCTCATGCCGAGATAGTGATGATGCCCCGCGTGGTGCAGCTCTGGCGTCCATGTGACATTCCCAATGACGGCCGCGGCGAAACACGACCAATCCCAACTGAGGGTAACCGATGTTTCCGCCGTTGTTACAGGCGACACTACAACCCCCACAATTCCTCGCGCCTGAATGATCCGCTGCAGGCGCACATCATTCATGCCTGGGTCAGCCGTCCAGAACTCTTCCAAGGCATAGCCACTTTGTCCGGCTCGCGCGCGGGCTCCCGCCAGCACCGCTTGAAGAAACAAACTGCGCTGCGCCTCTTCGCGCGTCGTATGCACCCAGACAAACGCGATTCGCTCTCCGAATGGACGCGTGCGCCCACGCCGGATGTGCGCCATCAGGCCCGCGATGCGCGGGTTGGGCCGATATCCCAAACGCGTGGCGACTGCATGCACATGATCGCGCGTCACCACGGGGATCTTTGGGTGATTGCGCAACGCATACGAAACCGTGGCGCGCGAAACGCCCGCGCGCAGAGCAATTTGTTTAAACGTCATGGGGCAGGAGCTGGGCTCGGTGAACGTGTTCACCGATTGCCTTCTTGGCAGCAACCTCAATCGCGAATCCACCTCTGACGCCACTTCGCGCTCCCCGCCGGAATGGCCCACCCCAAACCCTCCGCTCGTATGAAACCGATCGCATCGTCGCATCGACTCGGCCTCCTGGCCTTGCTTACTCCGCTCCTCAGTCCCGCCCAGACCACGCCGACACCTCCGCCGGCGGCCACCCCGGATGTTCCCGTTACCCTGTCGGCCTTCGAGGTCAGCAGCGCCCGCGACTCGGGTTACCGCGTGCAAAACGCCGTCGCCACCACCGGCATCGCCCAGGCGCTGATCGACACTCCGCTGCCCATCACAGTCGTCACCGAAGAATTCATGCGCGACGCCGGCCTGCGCGGCTTCACCGGCGCGGTATCCTATGTCAGCTCGATCTCGACCGATCCTCATGCCGGCAATGGCAACTACGCGCCCGGCGCCGGCGCTTCCCAAGGCAACCTGAACCGGTTTCGCGGCCAGGCCGTCAATGGCACGTTCCGCAATGGGCTGCGGCTCAGCCATGGGTTTGACACGGACAACGTCGATCGCATCGAGGTCGCCAAGGGTCCCCTCGCTGTCTTTGTCGGCGGCGCCACCCTCGGCGGCGAAGTGAACGTCGTCACCAAGCAGCCTCAATTCACCCCACGTCGCGAGGCGACGTTTTCGGTTGGTTCGCACGATACCTACAGTGCCGCGTTCGATCTCACGGGTCCGATCGATGCCCGCAAGACGCTCGCCTATCGCCTGCTCGCATCCTACCGCGACGGTAACACGTGGCGCGATTTCTCCGACAGCCAAACCCGTTATCTCAGTCCGCAACTCCTCTGGCGCCCGAACGCGAAGTTCAACCTCCGGCTCGATTACGCCCACCGTCTCTCCGAGGGAAATCTCGTCTCCCAAAATGTCAGCGATACCGGCAACTATCAGGCCGATTTCGATAATCCCCGCCCGGTGCTGCTGAATCTCGGCCGTGCCACGGCTCTCGCCCGTCCGTATACAGTCAATGAATACCGGGCGCGCGTGGGCCAGGCCTTCGGCAACTGGCGCCAGGATGTGTTCGATGCCACCGGACACTGGGCCACGCTCGGCGAGGGCCTCGGACTCAGCGAAGGCAACTTTCCCGGCGGCCGCAGCGCCAATTCCTACGGTCCTCACGCCCGCTTCACGGAACGCAGCGACCTGCTCGAAAACGAGACCACCTTTGCCGCCACCGAATGGCTGCAGGCCCGCTTCATCGGCCGCGCCGTCAAATCGTACGTCGCCCACAATTACTTTTCGTTCAGCCAGCGTTTGATGCCCGCTGGCAGCTATAATCTCACGTCCGGATATCAAGGCCGCCGCTTCCACGAGGAGACCCGCGATGCCAAACTGGAAGCCGTATTAAAACACGCAGTCTGGATCGCGGATGTCACCCTGCTCGCCGGCGGACAATACGGCGACAATACCAACTACAACGAGAGCGCTGTTTTTGACTATAGCGCGCTGCCATCCGTGGCCGGATCGCCCAATGTCTTTGGCTCTCCCGCCATCCTCAGCGGCGCCAACATCTACAATTTCTTCGATCCGCGGGTCCACGCGTTTCCCGATAATCGCCTCATCACGCGCTGGCCGAGCGACGTAAACGCCAATGGAATCCAAACCTATACGCAGACCAAGACCAATGCCCGCGCCGGATACGCTGCGCTCAGTCTTGGGTTCTTCGATCGGCGCGTAATTCTCACGGGAGGGTTCCGCCGCTCCTGGCTGCACGCGATCAACTCCACCATGGATCGCAATTTCACTCCACTCAGCGGCACCTCAAACGGCAATCCCAGCACCGACAACCATACTATAGGCGCCGTGGTCCGGATCATTCCCGGACTCAACGCCTACGCGAGTATCAACGAAGGTGAGACGATCCGCACGGGCTCGCTCATCGGTCGCGTCACGTTCGGCGTTCCGCTCCCTCCGCTCAATATCGTCACTCCGGCGGAACAAGCCTCCAATCCCGTGCCCAACGCCATCGGCAAGGGCAAGGAAGCCGGCCTTAAATTCGACCTTTTTAATCGCAAACTCACCGGCAGCATCGGCTGGTTCGAACTTAACAACGGCAACATCATCGTCACCGACAACGACCGCAACGCCGCCGATCCGCGCAACATCGGCACCGAGGTCGATCCCAATCCCGCCACCACCGACGCCGGCCGCCGCTTACAGGTCAACTGGAGCCGCCCCATCGAGGGCAATACTACGGAAGGAATCGAAACCGATTTGGTGTGGACTCCCATTTCCAATTATTCGGTCGTGTTCGCCGCGAGCCACTTGTTCGTCAACAAACTCACGGTGTCCCGCCCCGCCACCGCCGATCCCGCCACCCAGCGTATTTATTTAATCTTAAACGGACGCAAACTCGATAACAGCCCCGATGACATGGTCCGCGTCTTCCAACACTATCGCTTTATCCGCGGATCCCTCCAGGGTGCAAGTGTCGGTCTCGGCGTGCGCTATCAATCCGCGCAGTCCCCAACCAACAGTGATGCCAACTGGGGCCTGCAGTTCCCTGGTTACACGGTGGTCGATCTCCAACTCGGCTACGCCCGCAAGGTCCGCGAACACCCGGTTACATTCCAACTCGGTGTCACCAATCTGCTCGAGGAAAATTACTTCACCGGCAACCGCGTCTGGGGTCCGCCGCGTGAGTTCACCTTCACCACGCGGCTGCAATTTTAAGTCGGCACCACGACGAACCCGATTCGAACGACGACTGCCCGCCCGAATCCGTCCGATCATGAACGACCGCCTTCCTCCCCGATGATCATTGCCGCCGCCACAGCGCGCCGCGAACTCAACCTCCAGCGTCTCGCGGCCGATCTCGTGATCGTCGGGGGCGGCCTGGCCGGCACCTGTGCCGCCATTGCCGCCGCCCGCGCAGGGAGCAAGGTCATCCTCGTCCAAGATCGCCCTGTCCTCGGAGGCAACGCCTCGAGCGAAGTTCGCCTCTGGATTCTCGGCGCGACGTCGCATATGGGGAACAACAACCGGTGGGCGCGCGAGGGTGGCATCGTCGACGAAATCCTCGTTGAAAACACGTTCCGCAATCCCGAGGGCAACGCCCTGATCGTTGATCTCATCCTCCTTGAGAAAGTCACGTCCGAGCCGAATATCACGCTGCTGCTCAACACCGCGGTTTACGAAGTCATCAAGACGGACGCAGCCTCAGCCAACGAGGGCCAAGGCGGCAAGGAAGCGATCACGGCGGTGCATGCGTTCTGCTCCCAGAATTCGACCCGGTACGAGTTGAGCGCACCGCTGTTCTGTGACGCGTCGGGCGATGGCGTCGTGGGTTTTCTCGCCGGCGCCGCCTTCCGCATGGGCGCGGAATCGCGCGATGAGTTTGGCGAGAAGTTCGCTCCGAGCAAAGATTACGGCGAGTTGCTCGGACACTCGTTGTATTTCTATTCCAAGGACGCTGGGCGCCCGATCACGTTCACACCGCCCGCCTTCGCGCTGCGCGATATCACGAAGATTCCCCGTTATCGCAGCTTCAGCACGCGCGACTTCGGTTGCCGCCTCTGGTGGATCGAATACGGCGGCCGCCTCGACACGGTGCACCAGACCGAGACGATCAAATGGGAACTCTGGCGCGTGGTGTATGGTGTCTGGGACTATATCAAAAACTCTGGCACGTTTCCCGAAGCGGCCAACCTCACCTTGGAGTGGGTCGGCACCATTCCCGGCAAACGCGAAAGCCGTCGCTTCGAAGGCGACACCTGGCTGATCCAGCAGGACATCGTCGAACAGCGCGCGCAGCCCGACGGCATCGCCTTCGGCGGCTGGTCCATCGACCTCCATCCGGCCGATGGCGTCTTCTCCGAAAAACCAGGCTGTAATCAATGGCACGCCAAAGGCATTTATCCGATTCCTTATCGGAGTGTATATAGCCGGAATATTCCGAACCTTTTCCTTGCCGGCCGCATCATCAGCGCGTCCCACATCGCGTTCGGTTCCAGCCGCGTCATGGGCACGTGCGCCTACGTCGGCGAGGCGGTCGGCCTGGCCGCCGCGCTTTGCCGGCAGCACGGCGTCCTGCCGCGTGCCCTCGGTGCGCCGGAACGCATGGTAGCGTTACAGCGCGCGCTGCTGCGGATTGGTCACTACATTCCCGGCTGCACCTTGCAGGACCCGTCCGACCTCGCTCTGCACGCCGACATCTCGGCCTCGAGCGAACTGCGGCTCGCTCAACTTGCGCCGGATGGTCCGCTGCTCACGCTCAACGAACGTTGGGCGATGATGCTGCCGGTAACCGCGGCCACAAAATTGCAGCTGACGGTGTTTACGAGCGCGGCGGTCCCGGCCAGCTTGCGCGCCGAACTCCGCATCAGCAGCAAGGCCGATAATCATACACCGGATGTCACGCTCGAAGAGCTGACGCGACCGGTGGCAGTCGGTGCCGACCATCCGCTGGAGTTAGCCTTCGCCCACGCGTTCACCGACGAGCGTTACGCCTTCATTTGCTTCTTTGCGGACGAGCAAATCAGCCTGCGCTGCAGTGAGCAGCGCATCACCGGCGTACTCTCCCTTTGCCATGAAGCGAACCTCGCTGTCGCCGAGTCCGCGGTGCAGACGCCGCCGAGCGATATTGGCGTCGACCAGTTCGAATTCTGGGAGCCGCATCGCCGCCCCGGCGGGCACAATCTCGCGCTGAGGTTGGCGGCACCGCTCGATGTTTTTCGCGCCAGAAATGTCACAAATGGCACTGCTCGCCCCCGCGCGCAGCCGAACGCGTGGGTCGCCGATTTCGCGGATGCCACGCCGACGCTCACGTTGAGCTGGCCGGAACCACAGACGATCGGGCGCATCGAACTCACCTTCGACACCGACTTCGATCATCCGATGGAGTCCGTGCTGTGGGGACACCCCGAACGCGAAATGCCCTTCTGTGTCCGGGCGTATCGAGTTTTCGATTACGCGGACCGACAACTGGCCGTCTGCAGCGACAATCACCAGACGCGCAATGTCATCGTCCTCGCGACTCCGACGGTAACGAGCCGGTTGCGCTTTGAGTTTGAGCATCCATCTCCTCGCATACCTGCGGCTGTGTTCGAAATCCGCTGCTACGCGACCGGGGAAATCTGAAGTCTCAGATTTCAAAGCTTAAGGTTCAAATTCCAGATCCCAACCCCATGAAACCCCTTTTCGCCCTGACGCTCCTCCTGTTCCTGACCGCCGCCGGATTTGGCGCCGAGCAACGCCTTTCACTCGACGGTCGCTGGCACTTCACGATTGATCCGACCCGGCTGGAACAAAGTACGGACACATGGGATACGCTGCCGGTGCCCGGTAATTGGGACACCGTGAACGCCTATTCCCAACACGTCGGCAAAGGCTGGTATCGGCGTGAATTCACCGTTCCCGCCGGCTGGGACGGCCCGCGGATCCGAATCCATTTCGGCGCGGTGTACGAGACGGCCGAAGTCTGGCTGAACGGGCATTCCCTGGGTCGCCACGAAGGCGGCTACACGCCGTTTGAATTCGACGTGACCGCTCACGTGAAGCGTGACGGTCCGAACACGCTCACCGTCTGCGCGGACAACACATTCCGGCGCGGCGCCTGGTGGGCGTGGGGCGGTATCAGCCGTTCGGTGACGCTCGTCGCCAACTCGAACACCCGCCTCGTCTGGCAACATATTCGCGCCCAGCCTAATTTAGCAAACGGGACCGCGGCGGTCACGATCGAGTACCTGATTGCGAATGACGGAGCCGCGGCGACCGAAGTGGAAATCGCGGCCACGGCCCAATTTGAACAGATCGACGCCGGCCGGGTGAGCACCCGCGCCGTGGTGCCCGCCCGCGGCACCACGCGGGCGACCGCTTCGTTTGTTCTTCCCGCCGAGCGCGTGCACCTGTGGCACTTTGACCAGCCGCACCTTTATCATCTGACCTCAACGCTGCGAGTCAGCGGAGCGGTTCAGCATGAATTGCGACATCGTTTTGGCGTTCGCCAGGTCGAGGTGAAACCGGACGGCCTCTATCTTAATGGCGAACGCGTGCGTCTCATGGGCTTCAACCGGGTGCACGACCACCGCGCCTATGGCAACACGGAGCCCGATCATCTGGTGAAGCTCGATGTCGATCGCATGAAACGATACGGCGGAAACTTCATGCGCATCATGCATGCGCCGGCCTCGCCCAACCTGCTCGATTATCTCGATGAGCGCGGCGTGATGGTGTTTACCGAAATTCCGGTCTGGGGCGAAGGGGATCCGAATGTCATCCCCGACAATCCCCGCACGCAGCAATGGCTGCGCGAGATGATCGACCG
Source organism: Opitutales bacterium (assembly GCA_038320495.1). GTDB lineage: Bacteria > Verrucomicrobiota > Verrucomicrobiia > Opitutales > Opitutaceae > ER46. The sequence continues at coordinate 15,173 of JBBQEG010000072.1, forward strand.
CGACTATAATCATCCGTCGATCATCGGCTGGAGCGTCGGCAACGAGATGCTCAACCATTATAACTACGTGAAATCGATGATCGATTTCACCCGTCGCGAGTTGGACCCGTATCGACTGATCACTTACATCAGCTACAGCGGCAATCGCGCGAATTATACGCCAGCGAACGATCCGATCAGTGTCTCCGACCTGATCATGCATAACACCTATGGTCCGGACCCCGGACGCTTGATCGAAACGCTGGCTGAGAAGTGGCCCAACCGGCCCGTGTTCCTTGCCGAGCTCGGTGGACGGCAGATTGGCGAGACGCTCGACTCGCGGATTCCGGGACTTGACGAACGCTGGGATACGCTCGCCCACCAACCGCACGTGATTGGCGTGGCGCTTTGGACCTTCAACGATTACCGCAGCAACTACCGTGGCTCGGCTCCGGGCGAATTGCGCTCGTGGGGAATCGTCGATCTCTGGCGTCGCGAAAAGGCGGCGGCCCGCGACATCGCGCGGCTGCACAGTCCCGTGCGCACCCTGCAGATCCGTAGTGGCCAAGCCTGGATCCACCCGCGTTCCGCGGATGAGTTTCCGAGCTATACGTTGCGCGGTTACCAGTTGCTTTGGGAATGGCGCACGCCGGATGGCGTAACGCGCGGCGGCGGAATCACGGCGCTCCCCGAGATCGCTCCGGGCGCCGCACCGTTCTTTGTTCCACTCCCGGGGCGACCCGCCGCGGGCAGCGCCACCGCCGGAAATCTGGTTGTCACGCTGCTCACACCGCTCGGTTATGTCGCGCATGAAACATCGACGGCGTCGACCCCGGAACCCGCCGCGCTGCCGATTGTAACGTCATCTTCGGCTCCCACGGCTAATCACGTTCATCCGCTTGATGGTGGCTTCATGATCGGTTACTCCACCCATCCCGACGACACCGCGTTCACGGTCGAGTACGATCTCGAAAAGGGAAAGTACGGACGCCGGCTGACGATTGCACAAAAAGGGGCACTGGCGATTCACGGCCTGGAAAATGGCCGAACTTATCACGGGCGGCTTCGGCGGGAAGTGGCCGGACACGGCGCGAGTGCGTGGTCGGCGGACTTCACCGTCACGCCCGACGGCGGTTTGCCGCCAGCGAGTCCCACCGTGCTGGGAGTCGTGCGCGGACCCGGACGGATCGCAGTGAGATTCGCGCCGGTGGCGAAAGCGACGGGCTATCGACTGCGTTGGGGTCCCTCTCCGGAAGAAACGCGATTGGTCAACACCTCGGACGCGATGATCGTGGTTCTCAAAGATATCGACCTGACGAAGACGCACCGGTTCTCCGTCACGGCTCTGGGTGAGTTCGGGAAGTCCGCCCGCTCGAACGAACTTGTATCCACGCCTTAAGCACGGCGTAACGTCCGGACTGCTTTTCACGCATGCAACTCCCCGACCTCCTCGTCATCATCGCGTACGTGATTGGCCTGTTCGCGATCGGTGCGGTCTACGGCGGCAAGGTTCGAACCTCGAGTGATCTCTTTGCCGCGGGCGGACGTTCGCCGTGGTGGGTATCGGGACTCAGCGGATTCATGACGATGTTTTCCGCCGGCACCTTTGTCGTGTGGGGTGGAATCGCGTTCAAGCACGGGCTCGTCGCGGTGAGCATTAACATGTGTTACGGCGTCGCGGCGTTATTGGTGGGTTGGACCGTCGCGGGGCGCTGGAAACAAAGTGGCATTACGACGCCCGCGGAGTTCGTGCGGATCCGTTTTGGGCCGGGGGCGGTGCACGGGTACACGTGGACGATGATGGTGTACCGCCTGGTGGGAACCGGCGTGTCGCTCTACGCTCTGGCCGTCCTGCTGTGCGCGCTGATTCCGATTCCGGAAGGCTGGTTCCTGCGTGACGCGATCACGGGGAATCTTTCGTTAAAGTGGGCGGTGATATTCTTTGGCGCAATCGTCGTTGCCTATACAGTGACCGGCGGCTTGTGGGCCGTGCTCATGACGGATGTGGTGCAATTCATTGTGCTCTATTTGGCGGTGGCGTTCGTCGTGCCGCTGGTGCTGCAGGATGCCGGCGGAATGAGTGGATTCCTGGAGCGCGTGCCCGACGGGTTTCTCAACCTGGTAAATAATGAGTTCACCGGTATTTTCCTGCTGGGCTGGACTGCGATCCACTTCTTCATGGTCGGAGCCGAGTGGGCGTTTGTGCAGCGCTATCTATGCGTTCCGACGCCGCGGGATGCGCGCAAGAGCGCGTTTCTTTTTGGC
>JBBQEG010000073.1:0-17032 GCA_038320495.1 Opitutales bacterium
TAGGTGCGGAGCTTTTCGCCGTCCTTGAACTTCGGGTCGGAAAGCGTGTTGCCCGAGAGGATGTTCGCGGTGGGGAAGTCGTGCAGGATCATGTTCATGCGGGCGAGACCGGCGGTGGTCACGTCCTTTTCCTGCCCTTCGAGAGTGATGTGTTTGCCGGCCTCGGCGGCGACCTTCAGCAGCAGCGAGCCGGAGCCGCAGGTGGGATCGTAGGCGGTGGTGGAGCCTTTGGCGTTCAGCGCGGAGATGCCGATCACCTTCGCGATAATGCGGCTGACCTCCGACGGGGTGTAGAACTGGCCCTTGCTTTTGCCGCTCTCGGTGGCGAAGTGCCGCATGAGATACTCATAGGCGTCACCGAGGATATCGTCGTTGTCGGCGCGGTTTTTCGAGAAATCCAGCTCGGGCTTTTGGAAGATGCCGATAAGGTTTTCCAGGCGCCGCACCATGGCGTCGCCTTCGCCGAGTTTATTTGGGTCGTTGAAATCGGGGAAGTCGGTGCGGGCGAGGCGGGCGTTGGCGGAAACGAGGGGCGCGATGACCTCCTTGTTGATACGGTCGCCGATGTCGCTCTTGCCCTTGAGGGCGATCATGTCCTGAAAACTGGCGCCCGTCGGGATCGTGACCGGCGGCTCCATCCCATCGAAGTCGCCGTATTTGTCGGAGACATACTTGATGAACAGCATGAACAGGACGTAGTCCTTGTACTGGCTGGCATCCATGCCGCGCAGTTCGTCGCAGGAGGCCCAGAGGGAGGAATAGAGGTCGGATTTTTTGATGGCCATGAGGCTAGGCGCTAACGGAAAGACAGTTCGCCCGAAGAAGTTGAAGGGAAGGGGATGAGAGATGCGGAAACGGTCGTCGAGCAGGGAAGGAAACCAGCCGAGCGTGACCGGTGACTGGACTCATCGGAACGCCATGGACATCACCCGATCCTCGTGGCTGGGCCGAGCACTGATCACGAGAGTCAAGTTGGTGGCGATGCTGGAAGCGCAAAATGGAAACGCAAGCAGGCCGATCCAGGGAGGTTTGGAAACCCGTATCGTCGATCAGAACCTCGCTGCCGTTCGCGAAGTTGGCGCGCAGGCGTCGTGTGGGTCGGCGGCGTTGTCGGCTCGATCCTGCTGGCGCTCTGTTCCACGCTGGTGCGCATCGAACCCGACCGGACAATTCCGTCGGTGGCGCCTCGTCGAGGCTCCGGAGGTTTGCCAAACATGAGGCAACCCGATGTCGAATGTCAGCGCGTCGTTGACGGACACTATATACATAGGCATCAATCCGGTTGGCGGTCTTCCGGTTCAGTCCCTCCCAAGCAATCCGCCGTCCCCATGCTCCCCTGGTTGATCACATTGGCCGAACGCATCAGTGCCTATCTCTGGCATGATTATGCGCTCTATACGGTACTTGGGACGGGCGTTCTCTTTACCCTCTGGAGTCGCTTCGGCCAATATCGGGCGTTGACCCATGGCGTACAAGTCGTGCGCGGCAAATTTGATCGCAAGACCGACCCCGGGGCGATCAACCATTTTCAGGCGCTGTCCACGGCCCTGTCCGCGACGGTCGGGTTGGGCAACATCGCGGGTGTCGCGGTCGCGATCTCATTGGGAGGCCCGGGCGCAATTTTTTGGATGTGGCTCATTGGTATCGTCGGCATGGCGCTGAAGATGACGGAGGTCACGCAGTCGATGCTATTCCGTGACACCTCCGATCCAGACAACCCTCATGGCGGACCCATGTGGGTCTGCAAAAAGGGCTTTGCGAAAATCAGTCCGGCGCTGGCTCCCTTGGGTACGATCGCGGGTGGGGTGTTTTGTGTGACGCTGATCATTTCCGCGGTCACGGGCGGCAACATGTTCCAATCGTGGAATGTGGCCGATATTTCGCACGAATATTTTGGGATGCCGCGGTTGGTTGCGGGCATTGTGCTGATGCTGGGGGTGGGGTTGGTGATTCTGGGTGGGATCAAACGCATTGGCGATGTCGCGGGACGGGTCGTGCCCTTCATGTGCGGCCTGTATCTGCTGGGTGGGCTCGTCGTGATTCTGATGAACTACGACCGGGTGCCCGCCATGTTCGCACTTATTTTCAGCGAGGCCTTCAACCCGAGTGAAGCGGCCGGCGCCTTTGTGGGGGGAAGTGTAGGCTTCGCGTTTCTCAAGGGCATGCAACGCGCCCTGTTTTCCAACGAAGCAGGGCAAGGCTCCGCTCCGATTGCGCATTCCGCCGCGAAGACGGACGAGCCGGTGCGCGAAGGCGTCGTGGCGGGGCTCGAGCCGTTTATCGACACCTTGGTTGTCTGCACGGTGACGGCCCTGGTGATTTTGTTGAGCGGCGCGTGGAATCGACCGCCTGCCTTGGTCTTCGCGGACGAGCGCCCTGCGTTTACGCAGGCTGCTGACGATTCATCGGGGCAGCGTTGGTCGATCTCGCCCGCGATGGTTATCGTGCGCGGCGAGGCTGAGGCCAGCGGGCAAATGCGCGAGGGGAGAGGGATCTTTTTAGTGATTCAGGCGGGGACTAATCCGAGCACCAAGGGCACGCACCATCGCGTTCCAGGCGTTCTCCGGCGCGACGGGGCTAATGGCTGGATTGCGACGTTTGCTGATTATCTCGGAAAGGATGGAACTCCACCGTCTCTCGTCACCAATCCGGATGAGCACGGCGTCTACTTTGATTTCAAAGGAGCCACGTTGACGGCCAAGGCGTTTGATCAAGTCATCCCCGGATTCGGCCGGTGGATCGTGCCGGCGGCGGCCTGGATGTTCGCTTTTTCCACCATTATCTCGTGGTCCTACTACGGAGAGCAGGGGGTGGTTTATCTGTTGGGGGTGCGCGCCGTGATGCTGTATCGGATCATCTATTGCCTGTTGATTCTGGTTTCCGCCACGCCCCTGGTGCGGACTGAAAACGAGTTGGACGTGATCACGACGCTCGGAACCGGTTTCATGTTGTGGGCGAACATTCCGATCATGCTGATCTTTGGTCCGATGGCGATGCGTGCCTATCATGATTATATGCGGCGTTTGCGGCGAGGCGAGTTCAAGGGCCGCTCGTATCCGAAAATTACGGACGTCGTGGAGGGCAAGGACGTGGCCTGAGCCGTGCGGTGCGGCTTTAACCGATTCGGCTACCCGATCGCATCCACGATCCCGAGCGGAATCTAGACCCGCAATTCCAGCTTCAGGGGTGGGATCCGGGCCGGGCCGCTGCCGCCTTCCCGAGGCAGCGGACCGCGAGCGGGTGATTTGAACTACTTCAGCTGATCCCGTGCGTTGTGCCAGAGTGTGCGCGGTGCATTCACAAACGATCGCGGGGCATGACGGACGCAAATGGCCAGGCATCGAAGCGTGGCCGGTTGGCGCCGGCGCGGTGCGAATGAGGTCACCCGTAGCGCGCTTCGCTCCTTCCAATACCTGCCTGACTGCAATAATCGCGCTTCCCGTCCTCGGCAGAAACCTCCACGGTGATGGCGATGAAACCCCGTTCCTCTGTTTATAGCCTGGTGCTTTTTCTCGCGGCCGTCGTTGGCTGCTCCGCGGCCGAGCCGAAGCTCAAGCCGCTTTTCAATGGCAAGGACTTCTCCGGATTTAAGACCGAAGGCGCCAGCGAGTTCTGGCGCATCGAGAGCGGCGTGCTCGTGGGCGAGAACAACGCAGCCAAGACGGGCCACTATCTCTGGACCCAGAAGGAGTACACCGACTTTGTGCTCGAGTTCGATGTGCGCTGGAAGGGCTACACGGACACGGGGATCGAAATGCGGAAACCGAAAATCCAGTTGCAGCTGGGCATCTCCGGCAGCTTGAAAGTCGACATGTCGGGGTCGTTTTACACCGGCGGCAAACCGGCCTATCCCGAGGCGGGTCAGGCGAAAATGGCGGCCAAGCTCATGAAGCCCGAGGGCGAGTGGAACACGTTTCGCGTCCAGGCGAAGGGCAATACTTTCACCTGCTGGATTAACGGAGTGAAAGCATCGGAGTACACCGATCCAAAATTTTCGGGTGCGGCGCCGATCGGACTGCAAATCCACTCGAAGGTGGCGATGAAGGCCGAGTATCGGAATGTGAAACTGGCGGAGCTTTGAGGCGGCGGTCATTTCGTTTGGCGGCGGTCGTGATCAGCGATCGCACGATACGACATGGCGCGAAAGAGGCCGGCCGGGGCTACAGTGTCACGTATTACGTGACTTTGTACGAAGTCTGCGGACGAAAGCTGGCGCGGGCTTCGCGAACGTCGTCTTGCGCAATTCTTGCCGCCGCGCATAGAAAACCTGCAGCGGACCGCGCCCCGGATTCGCCGGGAACGCTTCCCTCGTGCGGGACTTGTCTTTTTCGGGCATGGGCGGAACCTACCCGTGGCTGGCTTGACGCAACAGGCGTATGCGCCGCATAGTTTTCACCCGTATGAATCTCGAACCCACCGCCCGGAAATGGCAGCGCGTCCTGTGCTTCGTGTGGATTTTGGCGATGATGCCGGCTTTTGCCGCCGATACCCCCGCGCCAACACGTGCGTCTGCGGCCGCCAACCGCGTGACGGCCAGCGAAAAGGACACGATCGTCTCGACGATCCCCATGGAAATCGAGGCCGAAGGCAGCGGCGCGCATGGGCAACTCGTCGTCCTTCCCGAGATTCTCAGTCCCGATACACGCACCGATCTGGTCTACACCATCTCGGCTGAGCCGTTGCATGGCCGGGTTGGCTTGGCCGGGACGGGCGAAGAGTTGGATTTCTTCAGGAACAAGACATCGCGCCTCGGTTATTTTGCTTATCGACCGGAGGACGGTTATGCGGGTGAGGACTCATTCGCCTATACGGTGCGAAATGAGACGTCCGGCCTGGTTTTCAAGAACACGGTGGTGATCACGGTGAAGCCGTCGCCGGCGGTTATGCTGGAGTCGTTCGAGGTCGGGGCCAGCCGCTTACGCTCGATGAATGTCCGTGGTGTCGTGGTCACGACGCGTCCGAATGCGCCGATCGCGCACAAGGTCCCAAGCCACGATGATTTTCTTTCGCCTGCCGACCGTGTCGGTATCGCCGAGCCGAAAATCTCGTACTTGCTGGACGACAAGGCAAAACCGCAAAACGGTACGGCCAAACTCGATCGCGCCACTGGCCAGCTCACCTATGCGCCCAATCCGGGCTTCATCGGCGAGGAACGCTTCAAGTACTACACGATCGACGAAAACAACCCGCATCTCGGCGTCGAAAATTCCATCGTGATCAATGTCGAGCCGATCCGCACCGTTAAGCGTGTGGTGGTCGACCGCTCGCACAGCCGCGAGGTCGATCTCGTGTTCGTCATCAATAATTCCCGTTCGATGGCCGCGCACCAGAACCGCATCGCGACGAACCTGAGTCGTTTTCGGCAGCTCTTCCACGCGCGCGATCTTGATTACCGGATCGCGGTGCTCACGACCGATTTCGTCGACGCGGATTCGAGCCGCCGGCCCGATGAGCAGCGTTTCTTTAAAGAGGTTCGCTCTGTTCAGCTCGACCCCGCGGGGAACCCGGTGCTCGACGGCCGGGGCCGGCCGAAACAGATCACCAAGCGCGTCGGCAGCAACGGCACGCTCGTGACGCTCCCCGTGATGGATCAGCCGTGGGTCACACCCCGGACACCTGACAGCATCTTTGAGGAGCTCGTGAAGGTCGGTACCAATGGCGACAGCAATCGGACGGCGTTTACGTCCGTATATAATTTTGTCGCGGGGTATTATAACAAGCAGCACGCGTTCCTCCGCCCCGATGCCACCACGATCGTGGTCTTCTTCATGGACGAGGAGGAGACGCGCATGGCCATGTGGAAGGAACAAAGAGGCGGTCCCCCTCAGGCCGATTGGATCCAAAACGGCAAGCTCCCCGACCTGCTCAATCAATACAATGCACGCAATCCGAGCGCGCGTCAGACGCTCGATGGTTATATCAATTACTGGGTGCTGCGCCCCTTCATCATTGTTAAGGGCAACAAGCGCGGAAAGCTCGAGATGCACGCGGTGGTTTCGCCGAACAACATCTCGCACCGGCGCGCGGCCGAGCTCACCGGCGGCACGGTGCTGAACATCGAGAGTGATTTTTCGGAACCGCTCGCCGCGCTCGGCGACCGCATCGCTAATACCGTCGCCGTCGCGCTGGAGCCAGTCGGGGGCACCGCGACATTCTACAAGAAGAGTCTACGCGTGCTGGTCGATGGCCAGGAGGTTCGTCCCGACCCGCAAAACGGCTACGTCTACGACGAGCTCACGCACAGCATCCGCTTCCAAGGCGAGGCCAAGAAGAAAGCCTTCCTTGCCATGATCGACATCACGTACGAGGAGCACATCTGACGATTGTGGGGCGGGCCAACGGAGGGCGAGGCGCTCCTGCTGGATCGCCACAGTCGCCAAGGCTCCTAATGAACACACACTTGTTTGTCATTGCGAGTCCGAGAAACGAGGGCGTGGCAATCCATGCCTGCTGGCGGCGTATCGGCAGCGGCTCCTGATCGCGTTTAGTGAAGTCGAAACGGCGCGGTCGGGGTCGGATCTGCGCCTCCTCGCGGAGCGTAGCGCGGTCCTTGATCGGGCGGTGACGTCGTCGCGTCGCGCCGCGGATCTGGTGATGGTGCGTTATCGCGGGGTGACATCAATTATCTCGATGTTACGGCGGCGGAGCGCACGGCCATTGCCAACGAACGCCTTGCGGTGCAAGTTCGTGGCCAGCATTTGATCTCCAGCGTGCTTCTAGTAAAGGCACTCGGCGGAGGTGGGTGATCCGTTGGACCATTTTTTCTTTTTTATGGCATCCTTCCTTTTCTATGAAACCACGTTGGGTCCTCTTTGCTATCTTTGTCCTCGGTGTCGGTGCGGCGGTCGCCTGGCGAAATCTGCCTGCCAGCAAAGCTCCGGCGGGAGCGTCGGCCGCCAAGGGCGGTTCCCGTGGGGTGCCCGTCTTGACGGCGACCGCGACGGTGCGCGACATGCCGATCTGGCTGACGGGCCTTGGAACGGTGCATGCCTTTAACACCGTGACGGTGCGTCCGCGGGTCGGCGGTACGCTTGATACCATTAACTTTACCGAAGGGCAGAGTGTGAAGGTCGGCGACGTGCTCGCGCAAATTGATCCACGGCCCTATCGTTCCGCGCTGGAACAGGCGAAGGCCCGCAAGGCGCAGAACGAAGCGCAGCTGGCGAATGCCCGGCGGGATTTGGAACGCATTCGCGCCTTGGTGGAAAGTGACGCGGAAAGCCGCCGCATTCTCGAACAGCAGCAGGCGACCGTTGCGCAACTGGCGGCGGTTGCGCAGGCGGCGGAGGCTTCGGTGGCGGACGCCCAACTCGATTTGGACTTCACCACGGTCCGCGCTCCGATCGCCGGACGCACCGGGGTGCGGTTTGTTGACGCGGGTAATCTGGTGACGGCGAATCAGGCCAAGGGCCTTGTAGTGATCACGCAACTACAACCCATCTCGGCGATCTTCACGTTGCCGCAGCAGCATTTCCCGGCGCTGCGTCGTCGCTTGCAGGCCGTCAGCTCGCCACCGATTGTTCACGCCGTCGGTGATCAGGGTGTGGTCCTCGCGGAGGGTAAGCTCGATCTGATCGACAACCAGATCGACACGTCCACCGGAACGGTCCGACTGAAAGCATCGTTTCCCAATGCGGACTTCGCGTTGTGGCCGGGCCAGTTTATTACGGCGCCGGTCTTGGTGGATACGCGCGTGCAGGCGGTGGTCGTGCCGTCGGAAGTGGTGCAAGCCGGGCTCGACAGCCCGTTCGCGTACGTCGTGAAAGCAGACCAGACGGTGGAAGCGCGTGCGATCAAACCGGGTCCCACGGTGGCGGGCTTTACGATTATTGAAACCGGACTTACTCCGGGCGAGCGCGTGGTGAGCGATGGCCAGAGTAAGCTTTAGCCGGGTGCCCGTGTTTCCTTTGAGGATACGCCCAAGGTCCTGGCGAGTGGCGTCAAACCCTTGATCTCCAGCCAATGAGTCTATCCACTCCTTTTATTCGCCGGCCGATTGCCACGGCGCTGCTGACGATCGCGATCTTTCTGGTCGGGCTAGTATCGTTTCCGTTTCTCCCGGTGGCACCGCTGCCGCAGATCGAATTTCCCACAGTCCAGGTGTCGGCGAGTTTGCCTGGCGCGAGTCCCGAGACCATGGCGTCGGCCGTCGCCACGCCATTGGAGAACCAGCTCGCGCTGATTCCCGGGGTAACGCAGATGACGTCGACCAGCGGCCTGGGCACGGTCTCGATCACCCTGCAGTTTGATCTCGATGTCAGCATCGATGCGGCGGCTCAGAAGATCCAGTCGGCGATCAGCTCCGCGGCGGGGCGTTTGCCGGCGGACATGCCGGCGCCGCCGACTTACCGAAAGGTTAATCCGGCCGATTCGCCGATTATGATTCTCAGCATGCAATCGGATGTGCTGCCGCTGACGGAAGTAAGCGACTATGCCGCGAATATTGTGGCCCAACAGATCTCGCAGCTTCGCGGAGTCGCCCAAGTCAGTATCATGGGCGAACAGAAGCCGGCGATACGGGTGCAGATTCATCCGAGTAAACTTGCCTCGGTCGGACTCAGCCTCGACGACGTTCGTGGCGTTATTGCCTCCACGACGCTCAACTCGCCCAAAGGCAGTCTTAGTGGCGCCCGGCAGAGTCTGGCGATTTATGCGAACGACCAACTGCTCGAGGCGGAACCCTATAATGACATCGTCCTCGCGTTTCGTAATGGAGCGCCCATTCGCGTCCGCGATGTGGGTCGCGCGGTGCGGGGTCCGGAGAACGTTCATTCCGCGGCGTGGGTGAATAACGAGCGCGGCGTCGGGGTGATTATTCGGAAGCAGTCCGACGCGAACGTCATCGAGACGGTGCAGGCCGTGCGGGATTTGATACCGCAGTTGCAGGCGGCAATGCCTCCGGCGATCACGCTTGATGTATTGAGTGATCGGATGCGCACCATCCGCGCCTCGGTCTCCGAGGTGCAGTTTCATCTTGTGCTCACCATGACGCTGGTCACGGGGGTCGTGTTCCTCTTTCTCCGGAACATCCGGGCGACGCTGATTGCCAGCGTGGTCGTGCCGATCTCGATCGTGGCGACGTTTGCGGTGATGTACCTGCTCGGCTTCAGCCTCAACAATCTCTCGTTGATGGCGCTCACGATCTCGGTGGGGTTCGTGATCGACGATGCGATCGTGATGCTGGAAAACATCTATCGGCATATCGAGGATGGGATGAAACCGATGGAGGCGGCGCTGCAAGGCGCCCGTGAAATCGGCTTCACGATTCTCTCCATTAGTTTGTCGCTCGTGGCGGCGTTCATTCCGGTGTTGTTGATGGGGGGCATCGTCGGCCGGCTCTTTCGGGAATTCGCGGTCACCGTGACGGCAGCGGTGCTCGTATCCGGTTTTGTGTCACTGACGTTTGTGCCCATGATGTGTGCCCGGTATCTCCGGCACCGCCAGGCTCCGTCGGTGGGAATTGGGGCGCGGCTCGACCGCGGGCTGGAAGGATTCTTCCGGGGTGTCGAACGGATTTATGAGCGCATGTTGCGGGTCGTGCTCCGGCATCAGGGCCTCACCTTGTTTTCCCTCTTCGTCACCCTGGGTATCACGGTGTTGGTGTTTCTGAAAATGCCGAAAGGCTTCTTTCCGCAACAGGACACCGGCTTCCTGACCGCCACCGCCGAAGCGGCGCCGGACATTTCCTTCTCCGCGATGTCGGAACACGTGGTGAAGGTGGGAACGATCATCAAAGAGGATCCGGACGTGCTCGCGTTGCAGTATATGCTCGGGTCGGGACGAACGTCGTCTACGCTCAACAATGGCCGCTATTGGATCACTCTTAAAGATCGTGACCAGCGCGATTCGGCGTGGGTCATCATGAATCGGCTGCGGCAGAGGACGGCGGGGATTCCGGGCGTCACCATGTTTTTCCAGGCCCAGCAGGATCTGAATGTGGGAGGTCTCACCTCGAAAACGCAGTTTCAATATACGCTGCGGACGGCGGACGTGCAGGAGCTCGATCTCTGGGCTCCGCGGATATTGGAGCGCATGAAACAGCTGCCGCAGTTGCGCGATGTTACATCGGACCAGCAGGCCAATGCTCCGGCGTTGAGCATTGAGATTGATCGTCAGGCGGCGTCGCGCTTCGGGATCCAGACGCAGGCGATTAACAACGTGCTGTATAATGCCTTTGGCCAGCGCCAGATCGCCCAGTTCTATACGCAAGTCAGCCAGTATAAAATTATCATTGAAGTCCCGCCGGAGTTGCAAACGGATCCGTCCACGCTCGACCAGCTCTTTATTCGTTCGCCGCTGACGGGCGGGCAGGTGCCGCTTTCGTCGCTGGTGACGTTTAACACCTCGACGACGAAGCCGATCAATATCAATCATCTGGGCCAGTTTCCTGCGGTCACGCTATCCTTTAATCTGGCGCCCGATGTCGCGCTGGGTGATGCGGTCGCGGTGATCGAACGGGCGCAGGCGGAGATGAGGGCGCCGGCGACGCTGAGTGGGACGTTCCAAGGAACGGCGCAGGCGTTTCAGACGTCGCTGAAATCCCAGCCCTACCTGATCGCGGCGGCGATTATCGCGATCTATATCATTCTGGGAATGCTCTACGAGAGCTTCATTCACCCGCTCACGATTCTCTCGACGTTGCCCTCGGCGGGCCTGGGTGCGCTATTGACCCTTTGGATGTTCGGGCAGGATGTGGGAGTAATCGCGATCATTGGCATCCTGCTGCTGATTGGAATCGTGAAGAAGAACGCGTTTATGATGATCGACTTTGCGATTGAGGCGGAGCGAACGCGACAGATGCGTCCGGCCGATGCGATCTTCGAAGCCTGTTTGAAGCGCTTCCGGCCGATTTCGATGACGACGATCGCGGCGATGCTGGGCGGTATCCCGCTGGCGCTGGGGCACGGCGATGGCTCCGAACTGCGGCAGCCGCTCGCCTATGCGATCGTCGGCGGATTGATCCTGAGTCAGGCGCTGACGCTTTTCACGACCCCGGTGGTCTATCTTTACTTCGACCGGTTGAAGCAACGATTACGGGCACGTCAGCCGGAACCCGCGGCAGAGATGCTCAAGCCGCGGACGACGTAGAGCGAGGATTGCTGCAGGGGAGCGAGCATCCTATCTCGATGGCCTGCCTTTTCTTGCTCAATGGCCCTTACCCCACTGCGGCGGATCCGAAGAACCGGACCTGCGGATCCGGTGCAACTTTCCACGCGCTCCGTCGTCTCAACGGAAATCAAACCGTCTCTGGTTTTCGACGGATACTCTCAACCTCTCCTGTTAGTCTTATTTCCTTATGAGTTCTCTCAAATATTCAGTCGTTACGGTTGCGCTGGCTTTGTTGGTTTCGCCGCTGGTGCAGGCCCAGGATCAATCGACCCCAAGCGGGGACGGCCGTCGTGGTCAACGCGAAGGCAAGACAGACGGCACGCAAGGCCGTGGACAGATGATGAATGCCGATGCGCGGGTGCAACAGCTCGACCGGGCGTTGACGCTTACAGCTGATCAGAAAACGCAGGTTAAAGCCATTTACTCGAAAGTGGAGGAAGGCATGCGTGCGAAAACGCGGGACGGTGGCGGAGACCAGCAGGCGAACCGAGCCAAGCTGCGTGAGACCATGCAGTCCACGCGCGATCAAGTCCGCGCCTTGCTGACGGACGAGCAGAAAATCAAGTTCGATGCGATGCCCCAAGCAGGTGCTCAACGCGGCCGCGGGTCAGACGGAAAGGGAAGCGATGGCTCTGAACAAAAAGTCCGGGGCAAGAAGAAGGAATAAGGGATTGTTTTCTCCTACCGCTTCCAGCTTTCGACGGCAGCGGTTCGCTTCGCAGTCGTTAAACCCACCGTCGCGGCTTAGCGGGAGCGAGAAGATGCCGCGAAGCGGAGCCGGCGGATCGCCTGTTTGCTGAGCCTTCAGTGCGGCGACGCCGGGTTCACTGCCGCCCTCACCAAATCTCCGCCCGCTCTTCCGGCGACTTCCACATGGGATCTCCGGGTTTGATGTCAAAGGCATCGAAGAAGGTCTGCTGGTTCACCAATGGGCCGATGGCCCGGAAATTACCCGGGGCATGCGGCCCGCGTGCGACCTGCAGGCGCATGGCGTCTTCCCGATATTGTGTCCTCCATTGCTGGGCCCACGATATATAAAATCGTTGTTCCGGAGTGAATCCGTCGATCTTGGGCGGCTTTGGTCGTCCTTGGAATGACCGTTGCAGGGCTTCGAATGCGATCGATGTGCCGCCCAGGTCAGCAATATTCTCCCCCAGCGAAAGCTGTCCGTTTACCGCCACCCGCGGGAGGGCCATGTATCCGTTATATTGTTCGACCAGCGTCTGGGCTCGTTGTTGGAAATTGGCGGCATCGGCCGGTGTCCACCAGTCCTTGAGATTGCCCTCCGCATCATAACGGCGACCTTGATCGTCAAACCCATGCGTGATCTCGTGTCCAATCACCGCGCCAATGGCGCCATAATTGACCGCATCATCGAGATCCATGTGGAAGAACGGCGGCTGGAGGATTCCGGCAGGGAAAACAATCTGATTGGTCGTGCCCGAGAAATAAGCATTAACCGTCGGCGGCGTCATGCCCCACTCGCCGCGGTCCACCGGTTCGCCGGTGCGCACGATCACGCGGCGTGACTCGACTTCCTGGGCGCGGGCAACATTCCCGTAGTAATCGTCCGGCTTGATCTCGACCGAGGAATAGTTCCGCCACTTGTCGGGATACCCAATCATCGGAGTGAATCGAGCAAACTTGGCGAGTGCCTTCTCCCGGGTTTCTTCCGACATCCATTCGATCGTGCGCAGCCGGTCCGTCATGACCGCGGTGATGTTTCCGATCATCTCCATCACGCGCGCCTTGGCCGCGGGAGGAAGATATTTTTCCACATAGAGCTGTCCGAGCGCCTCACCAATCGATTGATCGATGGCCCGAGCAGCCCGCTGCCAGCGCGGCTCCTGTGCGGGCGTTCCTAGCATCACGGTGGCGTTGAAGCGGAAGCTTTCCTGCTCGAAGGGTTCCGACAAATATGGGGCGGCGGCACGGAGCAGATGCCAACGTACATAAATTTTCCACTCCTCGAGGGACCTTTCTTCGAGCAATTTCGCCAAGCCGGCGAGGAACTTGGGTTGACCAATGATTACCTCGCTCACGCCGGGCGGGATGCCGAGTTCACGGACCAGGGCTTGGAGCGGAATCTCTGGATAGGAGGTGATCGCTTCCGTGAGGGTGCTCTTGTTGTAGTTGGCGAGCCGGTCGCGCAGATCAACCGGGAGTTTGGCATTCTCCGCGAGGGCGCGTTCGAGTGCAAAAACCGTCTCCGCTCGCGCGAACGCAACGGCGCGCGTGTCGCCCGCGAGCTCGAACATCTTCGCGACATGGCCGACGAATTCCCAGCGTTGGGCGGAAAAGTTTTCGGAGAAATAGTATTCCTTCGAAGGCAGACTCATCCCGCCTTGGCTGAGATAGAATCCGTATATATCGCTCTTCTTCTGATCGGCGAAGAAGGCGAGATTGAAGAAAGGGTTGCCGAGCCGCAGGTGGAGTCCCGCGGCCAGGCGCATGAGTTCGTCCCGATTCTGCACGGCACCGATGGCATGCAACTCTGCGGTAATGGGCGTGACGCCAAGCGCGTCGATGCGGTTTGTATCCATCGCCGAGTGGAAGAAATCGGCCACCTTCTGTCGCACCGAGCCGCTCTCACTGGAGTTGCGCGTGGTGTCGTCGATCACCTCGCGGATGCGGGCCCAGTTTGCCTCGGCGAGTTCATCAAAGCCACCCCAGCGCGATTTGTCGGACGGTATCTGTGTAGTGCCATACCATGTCCCTGCCGCAAACTTCACAAAGTCTTTACGGGGATCGACGGTGCGGTCCATTTTATCGAGACTGAAACGCGCCCGTTTCAGTTTGTCATCGGCGCTCAAGTTTTGCGTTGGAGCGGTGGTGCTGCCGGCGATCGCGGGTGGGCTGTTTTCCGGAGAGGAGGCAGCGCCCCAGGCGGAGAGGCCAAACAGTGCCGCCATGGGCCCGATGAGAACACAGGCGTGAACTAAGCGATGTTTCGGCATGCGGAAATATTCATGGAAACGTGCCGGGCGCCAACCACTGTGCGGTCTTTCTCTATTCAGACTGCTTCATCGGTGGATTTGGAGAATACTTTTAAAACCCTTGCATCGGGCGCGGAATTACTCCGGAACTTTTCTGAGAAATTTTCCGAAGTAAAAGGAACATCGAGTTCCATCAGGCATCTCGGGATTCTTCCAGGTGTCCGCCGATCCCGGCAGGATAAGTTTCTGACTTCAATTATGCGCCCTTTTCTTTTTGGTCTCATGCTGTTCCTTGGCGGAGCAGCCCATCTCTTTGCTGAGAAATATTTCGTGGATTACTCCGCCGGGTCCGATGCCAACAATGGCACCAGCCCCCGCTCTCCCTGGAAGCATTCGCCGGGTGACTCCTCCGCGACGGGTTTGCCGGCGGCCGCGGCGCTAGGGGCGGGTGATACGGTTTATTTCCGTGGCGGAGTCACTTATGTATTTACCAGCACCAGCGGCATAGCGCTCAAATGGAAAGGCGCTTCCGGCAAGCCGATCACGTATGATGGCAACAGCAATGGCGGTTGGGGGACGGGGCGGGCTCGGTTTAGCGATGATAATGGGGCGCACGGCATAACGGCGTTTGCGGCCTCATCCTTCATGGAGCATTTAGTATTTCGCGCTTTGGAGTTTACGCAGATCGGAGGTGCTGCGACCCTGCCGGCCGATTCCGGTGCTCCCCTTGCGCCACGCTTCGGCGGAGGCCTCGCGTTTCGAGGAGGAGCAGGGGAGATCACAATCGTCGACTGTGTTTTTCGCGAGCTGGGATACTGGTTCAATCAGAAGCCCATGGGTGCTCAATCGCTCAGCGGCGTCGGCATCTCAGCCACGACGGCCAGCGGTCTTACAGTGTCTAAGTGCCAGTTTTCGCGAGTCGCGGTGGCAATCGACTTTGAGCCGGCCACGAATCTGAGTTCTGTGGAGATCTCCGAGTCTTCATTCAATGAATCCGTGGTTTGGCCGCTTCGTCTGCCAGTGAGTGCGGCCGGTGTTGCCACGTCCGGGGTCGTGTTTGCGAAGTGTACGACGCTTCCCGATACCACGTTTGCGGAAGGTTTTTGGCAGGGGTATGGGCAGGTGCCGAGCACGGACGTTGCCACCGTAAACGCGGGGGCTTCGGCGACAATATTCGCTTCAGCGGTGGCTTCGCCGCAGCCCAGCTATCAATGGCGGAGGAACGGGATTGTTCTGAAGGGGGAGTCGGGTTCCAGTTTGCGGCTTGATAAAATCAGCTCCAAAGATGCGGGAGTTTATATCGCGACGGCGCTTAATGCTGCGGGATCGGCTCAGAGTAATGCCGCCGTGTTGGTTGTGAGTACAACGGTGTCCCTTGAGGCGGCCCCCGTGATCCTGACCCAGCCCATCTCGCAAACGGCTTCGGCGGGAAGTACGGTGAGATTGACGGTGGTCGCCAGTGGAACGCCGGCTCCGTCTTATCTGTGGCGAAAGAACGGCGCTACCATCCGCGGGGCCGTCGCCGCGACGCTGGATGTATACAATGTGACCGATAGTGCCAACGGCACGTATTCCGTGGTCGTGAGCAATAGCGCCGGGTCGGTGACCAGCAGCGGTGCGATCTTGACGGTGCCGGTGATTGGTAGCGCCGCGGCCGCTCCCGCGTTTTCGGTTCATCCGACAAGCCAGGCGGTTAACGCCGCGGCTTCTGTTACCTTTTCCGCTCTCGCTTCCGGGAGCCCTGCGCCAACGTATCAGTGGCGGAAGGACGGCACGGACATCTCGGGCGCGACCGCCGCAACGCTCACATTGAGTAGTGTCACCGCGGCGACGGCCGGCACCTACACGGTTACTGCATCGAATACCGTGAGCTCAGTGACCAGTAATGGCGCGACGCTGATCGTGCGGCAGCCGCCAACCTTTACGGAGCAACCCGAGAGTCAGGCGGTCAACGCGTCGAGTGCGGTGACGTTCACCGCGGCTGCGACGGGTAACCCGACCCCAACCTACCAATGGCGGAAAAACGGCGTGGCCATTCCGGGCGCGACCGCCGCGACGCTCACATTGAGTAGTGTCACAACGACGACAGCTGGAACGTATACCGTGCTGGCGAACAATACCGGGGGCACCGTCACAAGTGCGGCGGCGACCTTGGTCGTCCAAGCCCCGCCGGTCTTCACGCTTCATCCCGCGGATAATTCCGTCACCGTGGGTGGGAGCGTGACGTTCTCCGCGGCCGCGGTGGGTGTGCCCGCTCCGACCTATGAATGGCGGAAAAACGGTGTGGTCATTCCGGAAGCAAGCGCAGCTTCGTTCACGCTGTCGAATGTCACCCTGAGCGATATCGCCGCATATTCGGTTGTGGCTAGGAATGGGCTCGGGACAGTGATCAGTCATGCGGCCCAGCTCACGGTGTCGCCAGCGACGGGCGATGTCGGCAGCCCGCTGGCCACGACCGCGATTTATATTGGCGCGACGAGCGAAGTCACGGTGCCGTTTTCAATTTCCGGCACGACGAATAAATCGGTGCTGATCCGCGTTAGCGGGCCGGCGCTGGAGGCATTCGGAGTGAGCGGAATGCCGGATCCGATCCTCGATCTGCTTAAGGGCACTACGCTCCTGGCCCGGAATGATAACTGGGGCGGAACGCGGAACGTTGCTTACGTGACGCTGCAGGTGGGGACGTTCCCCTGGATAAATGGCGCGAGCAGAGATGCGGCGCTCATCGCGACGCTGCCACCGGGTACTTACAGTGCTGTGGTGTCTGGGGTAAATGGAAGTGCCGGCATGGTGTTGATTGAAGTGTACGAGCTGCCCTGATCGGCTGATCAAGACTCGGGTCGAACAATAAAGCACGGTCCCGGATAGGTGGAGGCGGGGCGGCACTCGCCCTCCACGCCGGGTCGCGTCGTATTGGGTTTGTGGTTACGACGGGGAGCGCGATGCCACCGCCATTCCTGCCGGGGATTCCACCCGTTGAAGACCTC
>JBBQEG010000074.1:0-16992 GCA_038320495.1 Opitutales bacterium
GGTTATCTGCTCGGCCAAAACCCCAAAGGGGCCGCCTCCGCTCCCGCGCCAACCCAGCAGAAGCTGGTGCGCATCGCGACCCTCAACGGCACCGAGGCCAACCGGGAATTCCAAGCCAATGTGCAATTGCTTCAAAACCAGAGGCAAGCGGCGGTCGAACTGAGCGCGGCGATGGAAAAGGAGAAGGACGCCAAGAAGAAGAAGGAGATCAAAACCCAGCTCGATCAGATCGTGGCCAAGCTGAACGAAAACAACGCGAAGATGCAGAAGGCGTACGGATTCTCTCTCTCCCGGAATTACGTCGTGGAAATCGAGAAGTCGCATATCTATCTGCAGGTGTCGGAAGAAGAAGCCGCGAAGATCGAGAAGGCAGAAAAAGCCAAAAAGTAAGCGTCTGCCCTCAGTAATACCATCGCGCTTCGGCGCGGTGCCTGCTGACCGACACGGTTCATCACCTGCTTTCCGCGACCTTTCTCCGCTCGGTTCGTCAACCCGGTGGAAGGCAAATGTTCGGCAGTGACTTTACGCTCGGGAAGAACTGTGTCAGATCTTTCTCTCCGTGCGCACTGTCTGCATGGGATGCATCTCCAGCCCTATAGAAATGACTGCCCTGAATTTTTTCCGCTTCTTCCCGTCCTGCACGTTATTGCTGATCGCGACGTCTACCGTTGATCTGTCCGGCCAGACCGCTCCCGCTGCGTCTACGCCAGCCGCACCGATCGTCCTCAGCCCTTTCGAAGTCCAAAGCGCTCAGGACTTCGGCTATCGAGTGGGCGCGGCGGTCACGGGAACCGGCACCGCCGGATTGATCAAAGACACGCCGCTGAACATCAGTATTGTCTCGCAGGAACTCATTCAGGACCAAGCCGGCAACCAGCTCATCGACGTCTTACGGGGCGCGAGCTCCGTCGCCCTCCAAGTGAAGGACGAATGGATGATTCTGGTGCGGGGCTATACCGGGCCGCAATTCGTTAACGGCCTTCCCGCTGGCCAGGGTCTGGCGCTTTATGACGTGGACCGGATCGAAGTCGTGAAGGGTCCCAACGCCGTCTTCGCCGGCATCTCGAACCCGGGCGGAACAGTCAACCTCATCAAAATAAAGCCGAGTTTCACGCCCAAGCATTCCGTCGACGCGAGCTTCGGCTCGTTCGATCATCGCCGCATTGTTGTCCGCACGTCGGCGCCCCTGATCAAAGACAAGCTGGCCTACAGCTTCATCTACGGTCGCACCGATGAAGAGAGTTACATCGACTACGTCTTCACGAAGGAGGATTTCTATAGCGGAGGCCTCACGTGGAAACCGAAGCGACAATTGACCTTCACCGCCCGTTATAGCGAACTTGATCGCGAGGCCGGACGCCGTCCGCACACGGTAATCAGTCATCCTTTATATCAACAGCTCGACCGCGAGGCGATCGCCCGCTTCGACCAGCTCGGCCTCCCGCGTCCCGCCAACTATCCCCAACTCGAGAACGGCGCCATCCGCGATGCGGCCGGCGTGCCCATCAGGACCGGCCGCCTCACGCCGGAAGGCGTCGACGCCTTCATCTCCCGCACCTTGGGCCCCAATGTCCCTCCGTATCCCGGCGTGTATTCGCGGGATTTCTTCGCCGATTCCTATAATAACAACGGCCCGGACGGCCGCGACAGCTACGAGAACAAGACCACCACCCTCGAAGGGGAATGGGTCGCCTCACCCACCCTCGCGTTTCGCGGCATCTTCCAGCAAGTCAATAGTCACCGACTCCGGCGTGAATTCAACGGGCTGCGCCCCGTTGCCGGTCAGCGCTTGCGCAGCTCGATCTCGGACTTCAAGCCGGGCGGCGTCACCTTCTCCTCACGACTCGAGGCCGCCTATAAACTCAATCTTAAGCGCGCCGGGAAACACGACCTCCTCGCGGGCTTTCAACATGATGGCGGCAAAGACGTGATCAGTCCCGTGACGGTCGCCACGTCCCAAGTGGTCATGTTCGATCCGCGGACGCAACCGGAGCTGCGTTTATTACAGCTGCTGCAAAACCGCTACGGCCCCGACTACCAGGAGCCGGGCGTCTTGCGCAAAGGCGGCGCTCATTCGAATTCATTCTACGGCGTGCTGCAGTCATCGTTTTTCCAGGATCGCCTGCGGACCTTGATCGGTGGCCGACAAATCACCAATAACCGCCCGACCGACGACAACCAGGATGGGATCGACGAGGAGTTCACGACGCGCAAACTTCTGCCTCATTATAGCGCACTTGTCCGCCTGACGCCCCAGCTCAGCGTCTACGGCAGCTTCAGCCGGACCTTTGTTCCGCAACGCCAGCAGACCGCCGACCTCTCGGCGATTCGCGCCACGCAGGGGGATCCGACGTCGCCCACGTATCGCCCGCCGGCCGTGATTCCGTTTCAGTTTCTCACCGCCGATCTGCTGGGTCGCGGCTGGGAAGTCGGCACCAAGCTTGACCTCGGCGAAGGACTTTTGCTCGGGACGTTGACCTACTTCTCCAATGAAGAGTCTTCGCGCCTCGATGTCGATACGCCGAACCAGGTGCTGTATCAACTGCCCGGTGCCACGGTACGGGTCGCGGCCGGACAGACGGAGACGGAAGGACTGGAAACGGAATGGGTATGGACACCCCGGCCGAACTATCAGGCGCTCCTGAGTGCCAGCACGTTCTTCACCTATCACGAAGTTTCGAATCCGTCCGAGCCGCGCGAGATCGGCAGCCGACTCGAGTCCGTTCCGCGCTACTCGATCAATCTTTGGAATAAATACACCTTCACCAAAGGGCGGCTCCGCGGCCTGTATATTGGCGGCGGCGGTAATGCGTTGGGTAAAATCGGCCTGCATCCCAGCTGGTCGGTTCCGATCGAAAGCGACCCCGTGGTCCTCTTCGACGCCCTCGTCGGATATACCACGACCGTCCGCGACATCCGAATCGATGCCCGGGTAAACGTCCGGAATCTGGCAGACACACGCTATCTTAACGGCACCTTCCAATACGGCGAACCGCGGACCGTGATCGCCACCGTCGGCCTGCGGTTCTAAGTTTGCCAGGGCCGCGTGACGGCTGGGTCTGCCCAGCGGTCACGCCGACCGGAAAGTATCAAATTCCAAACGCCGCTCTATTGATACCTATTTCTGGCGAACGGATCGATCTCGGAGCCGTGCGCGAGCTGGGCTCTACGGCACCCGGACCTACTTTCCGAAGTTCCGGTTTTCCATAGTTCCGGTTTCCGCTTCCCCGCTTTCCCAATTTTCCGCTTTTCCGCTTTCCCGCTTTCCCGAGGGACGGACACCCGCAGATTCCGGGATTGTCATTCGAGTCGCGGGCTCTTTGCTCGGGTCACCCAGCCGCCGGGCCTCCCCGGTGCGTTCCCTCTCGAATGGTTATTATAGCTGACGCGCTTCACGTCGGCTAAAGATAGTCTCGACGCGTCCCGCCAAGGGCGCTTCGGAGCCGGTTGGTAGCACAATTTTCCATGTCGACGCCCGGATCCGATTTGCGCCCAGCACCCTTGTTATGCGATGTCGTCATGAAAGGCGGCATCACCAGCGGGATTGTCTTTCCGCGTGCCCTAGTCGAGCTCTCGCGATCGTTTCAATTCAAGAACATAGGCGGCACCAGCGCCGGAGCCATTGCGGCAGCGGTGGCGGCGGCCGCCGAATTGGGGAGGCAAACCCGGGGAACATCATTCGAGTCGTTGGATCGGCTCGCCACAGAATTGGGCTCGCCGGACCCAGGCACCGGCCGCAGCCGGCTGTTTAGTTTATTTCAACCGCAGCCCTGCACCACGGCCCTGTTTGCCGTGGCCACCGCGGCCCTTGAAGGTAAAGGGAAGAGGGTGCCCCGCGTGATCCTCGCCGCGTTACGACACGCCTGGCTCGCGGCTCTCATCGGCGGACTTCCCGGAGCGTGGCTGCTCTGGGCATTCTGGTCCGACAAACCCCTCGCCATGCAGACGATCGGCTTCGCCATTGGTGCGAGCGTACTGCTGGCGGGAACCGCGCTGACGACAGTCGGGTACTATATACGGCTAATCAGCCGCAGACTCCCGGAAAATCAATTTGGTCTTTGTACCGGAATGCCGGGAGCAACCCCTGCGACCTTTCCTCCCCTCACGGTTTGGCTGGCCGACTATCTGGACCGCACCGCTGGACGGGCCGTGGACGGCCCTCCGCTCACTTTCGGCGACCTCTGGCAGACGCGTGATCCGGAAGCCGAGCGGCTGATCAATCTCGAAATGATGACGACCTGCCTCACGCACGGTCGCCCCTATAGACTGCCGTTGCGGGATGACTCCGAGGTCCGCGAAAACAACCCGTTTTTCTTCCACGAAGCCGAGTTCCGCGCGCTCTTTCCTGCCCGCGTCGTGCAATGGATGCTCGACCATCCTCCTGGCCTCGACGAGTCGGATTCCCGTGAAACAAACCGGGAGCGCCAAGCCCTGGCGGAGAAAAATTTCCATCCGATGCCCTCCCCGGCCGACTGGCCGGTGATCGTCGCTACGCGCATGAGCCTGAGTTTCCCATTTCTGCTCAGCGCTGTTCCTTTGCATGCGATCGATTTCTCGCGGCGCGAGCGGGATCGCCAGCAACCCACGCGCTGCTGGTTCTCGGACGGCGGGATTTGCAGCAATTTTCCACTGCATTTCTTCGACTCGGCTCTGCCGCGCTGGCCGACCTTCGCCATCAATCTGGCGGACAAACATCCGGATTACCCGGCGGGGGTGTATCTGCCGAAAAAGAACAACAGCGGTCTCGCCGAACGCTGGAATCACTTCGCGGCCCCTGGCGGGATGGGCGCGGTGTTCGGCTTTGTATCGGCAATCCTGAATACGGCCAAGGACTGGCCTGACATCTTGCAATCACGGCTCCCTGGCTATCGGGATCGCATCGCGACCATCAGTCTCGAAGCGGCAGACGGTGGGCTCAATCTCGACATGCCGGCGGAACGAATTGAGCGCCTCGCCGGCTACGGAGCCATGGCTGGAGGCGAGTTTGTCCGCCGCTTCGGGCCCGGTCCGCGCCCGGCTGATGTTGACCTCACGTGGGAAAACCACCGCCGTATTCGCCTGCGTGCGACCTTGGCGGGCCTCGAAGAACTCATGGCCAAACTGAATGAGTCCTGTGCATCGCCCAGCGCGGGTGATGCCTCGTACGAAGCTATCCTGGAGCTCGATCGCCCCTACCCCTGGCGCGCCGCGCAACGGACCGCGGCCGCGCAGCTGCTCGCGCAGGTGCGAGCACTCGCCCAGTTAGGCGCCGCCGCCGACATCTCCGTGGCCGACGGGGCGCCGCGGCCGCGGGCGGAATTGCGCGTTCGGCCCCGCACCTGAACCACGCTGACTGAGGCACGCTGTACAGATTCGAGCGCCGGCACCTCATCAATCTTACCCACTGCCGCATCCATTCAGGTATAAACAAAAATATCCGCATCGAGTATAGCGGATCCATGAATAAGACTCATTCCAACGCGACGGGCCGGTTTATAAACATAGCACGATTGGAGCGTTCCGGAATCATTTTCCGGTGATTTTCGCTCGCGATATACAGCACGTTAGGCGAGGCTGGCGTTACCCCATGCGTTTGCTATTTGTTGCTGATCTGCACTATTCGTTGAAGCAGTTCGACTGGCTGCTGGCGCACGCCGGGGACTACGAGGCGATGATAATCGGGGGCGATTTATTGGACCTCAGCTCCGCCCTCGAAGCCGATGTACAGATCGCAATTGTGGAGCGGTATTTCCGGCTGATTCAATCACGGAGCGCGTTAAGTATAAGGGACACGGAATGCAGAGCACACCCACCGCGATTGGAAAAGCGACGCTTAAGTTGAGGCTGATCGCAACGAGCCAATCAGCACGCCCACCAGCCGGCTCGGCTCACGGAACCTTAACGCGCTCGGCGCACCGGGCTCCCGATTGATAGGCGGTGCCTGCTCATGCCGCACTGCCGCCAGCGCTGTCCTTGCAAGATCGTCACGTAAGTCGCACGCCAGTCGGCAGCGCCATCACTGGGCGGATGCAGCCCGCATTCACCTATACCATTTCATGGCTGCTGCCGGGCTCGCTGACGCTCCATTTCTGCGACTTCGCGGCGGAGCGCCGCACTCACGTCTTCTTCGCCGTCTTCATTGGCGTTTGAGGGCGGCTGCGTGCGCGCGGCATCGCTCGCCGTGAGGTCCGACCTTATTCCGGTATCCGCGCCGGCCGACGAAGCAGAAACGATCTCGGGGTCGACGCGATCGCCTGGTGCGTCACTCCGCTCGCGGACTCGTGACACGTCGTCGGCGAGCCGGCTCGTTGGCGCTGTTTGCTCGCCGTCTTTCGCAGCTTGCGGCGCCGTCGAGGAGCTACTCACGGTGGAGGGGGGAGTGAGGACGGGAGCCGTGGTAATGGGTGGGGGGTGGTCTCCGGGATCCTTCGCGGTGGGTTGGCGACCGCATCCGAAGGCGAAAAACCCGCAGCTCAACGCCAGCGTCAGCGCGTGAAAGTTAAAGGACAACCGCCCACAGCACCTACTCGCGGAAGGCGAACGATGTTGAGCATAAAAATTCTTCATGATCAGAGCGAGGTTGTTGAGACGTGAGCCTCTCGTCGGTAATGAGTAGACGTCCGGGGGTAGAGCAGCGGGGTCGTGGCAAAGGTGCGGTTTCAAGCAAGACCATGTTACTTGGGTTATGGGCCGTCTCAACCTGTGCGGTCTCCTAGAATTGTATGGGAAAAAGGCGGAAACACCATCGGTGAATCACCCGATAAAATTCGCCCCTTGTCTCGGCGCCCGGGATTCGCACGTTCCACTCACCGGGGCCGCAACTCGAAGGCGTTCTCGGCTCCAGAATTCCTACCCCGCCGATTCCAATGAGCATCCGTATCTTTCCCACAATCCTCCGCTTGACCACCTTGGCATGCGCCGTGTTCCTGCAAAGCGCCCTAATGCAAGCGGCCGATCGGCCCAATGTCGTGCTCCTGATGGGCGACGATCACGGCTGGGACGAAACCGGCTATAATGGACATCCCTATATAAAAACACCCGTGCTTGACGAGATGGCGCGCACGGGACTTCGTTTGGACCGCTTCTATTCGGCATCGCCGATTTGTTCACCGACGCGCGCGAGCGTGATCACCGGTCGTCATCCGAATCGCTCCGGAACATTCACGCCGGGTTGGTCGCTCCGCCCGGAAGAGATCAGTGTTGCCCAGATTCTTCGCCAAAGTGGGTACGCCACGGGACATTTCGGGAAATGGCATCTCGGACCCGTGAAGGCAGAATCCCCCACCAACCCGGGCGCGATGGGTTTCGATCAATGGGTTTCACACGACAACTTTTTCGAACTCGATCCCTATTTTTCGCGCAACGGAGGACCGCCGGTGCAGATCAAGGGCGAAAGTTCGGAAATCGTGATCGTGGAGGCCGTCCGCTTCATCGATCGCGCGAAACAACAGGGGAAACAATTCTTCGTCGTGGTCTGGTTCGGTTCCCCGCACGAACCCTATCAAGCGCTTCCGCAGGATCTCGCGCTCTACGATAACCTGCCGGCGGATTTTGGAAACCGCCAGGTACGTCTGACCTCCAACGAAACCGGCCGCAGTGTCATGCGCCTGCAACGGGACGTCCTGCGCGAACGCTTCGCTGAAATCACCGCAATGGATCGTGCGATTGGACAACTCCGGGACCACCTCCGAAGCACCGGGCTGCGCCAGAACACGCTGGTTACATATTGTGGCGACAACGGCACGCCGCAGGAAGGCGTGGCGACCATGCCGTTCCGCGCGCAGAAAGGATCAATCTACGAAGGCGGCATCCGTGTACCCGCTGTGCTCGAATGGCCGGCTCGCGTTTCCCGCCCGCGTGTCAGCGAAGTGAATACCGTTACGAGCGACCTTTTCCCCTCTCTGATTGAACTTGCAGGCCAACCGTTGCCCAAACGGCCGCTCGATGGGATCAGTCTGGTCGCGCTGCTCGATGGCAAGATGACCGAACGCCCGACACCAATATACTTTTGGAATGGTCACCCCCGCCCGGAAGGCGAAGGCACGCGCAAACCCTATATCGATCCCGAGCTGCAGAAGGGCACAACCCCGCTGGTAAAGCTGGCGGGCGACAAGGCCACGCGCGATTTTCTGAATTACCACCACCCGGACATTCAGGAGCAGGACTACAGCGGACCCCGCGCGGTGCTCGGCAATCAATACAAACTCGTGGTCGACGGTGAACGCGGCTCGACCGTGGAGCTCTTCGATATCCGAAAAGATCCTGCCGAGAAAAACAATATCATCAAATCCCAGCCGGCCGTCGCCGCAAAAATGCAAAAGCAGCTGCGCGACTGGCAGCTGTCAGTCCTGCAGAGCCTGACCGGCGCGGACTATAAATAGAGTGAGGCAGACAGTCCTGTCTGTCCAACCGATCCGGCAGGAATGCCGGTCTCACTCAGTGTGATCCACCGTTCAGGCGACGCCGCCGGACCGTTCGAGCAGAGGGAAAACGCTCGAGCGTCGGCGGACTAAAAGCTCTGATCTGAAACCTCGGAGTTCATTA
The DNA here is from genome assembly GCA_038320495.1 of Opitutales bacterium. GTDB lineage: Bacteria > Verrucomicrobiota > Verrucomicrobiia > Opitutales > Opitutaceae > ER46. Next base: position 8,524 of record JBBQEG010000074.1, read on the forward strand.
CAAGAGAGCGCAGAGAAAATCATGCGACGCGCTCACGCGTCGAAACTCGGAACTCCATAATACTGCGCTCGCTCCGTGCCCCGGTGAGCGCCGCGCCACCAGATTTGGACTTGCATCGCATTCCCGCGGTTCGTCCGGAATTGCGCCGTCTCATTCAAAAATGGGTTATTAATAGCCTGGCTGCGCAACACCCGGCCCCAAAAATCGGGAACTAAGTTTTCCCCCGCCCGGGACCGCGGCGGAAGACAAAGCGTTGGATCGCGGGTAGTCACAAACGTCAGATACCTTGCGCGGCGAACACGCCCGCGCCGCAATCATCCCGGTCACCACGCCACGGGCCGTAAATTCTCCTATCGGTTCCCAATTTGGATTCTACGACTATTCGTATGACTACGATTATGGTGACGACTGGAACAATTACAGTGTCTGGGGCAATGATTACTGGCGTCAGGATTACTACGATTCCAAGTACTGGGAGAACTATAACTGGGACGACATCGATCGTGAGTCTGGGCCGCACTTCTCTACTCGAAGACCTGAATCTCAAGGTCGGAGATTCCATCCAAGCGATCGGGCAGAAGGGAATGATCGACGGTAAAACGGTGTTCGTTGCGAACAACTTCAAGGCCAAGGGGCAGACCGTTGCTAATCGGACAACAGTTGAGGGCACGAACGACGACCGAGGAGCAATCGCATACGATGAGATCAAGCATCCGCAGAGTTCGCGGAGGGAGCGGATGGTTAAGGAGGCCCGGGCGTCCTGCGGCAGAAGGAGGATGGCTCGTCCGGAGGCGATGATTCCCCCCCGATTTATCCGCGATCTCTCACGTCATCTGCGGTTAAATTCGAGTTATCGCGCAGACTGGATAGCCACACCGGGCTCAATAACCACATAGGGGCTCGAACCCAAAAAACACTTTTCACAGGAGATAACAGAGAATCAGGGAGGCGGAGTTTCATGTCCCAGCTCTGATCTGTAATCTGCGGTTAATAATCCTAGGCCATTCTCTTCCTGTAATAACTGCCTTAGATCGCTCCCTGCCTGATTCTCCGTTAACTCTGTTTCCTCCTGTAGAAAATGCCTTGGAAAAGAACTGAATACATTCGGACTTTCCGCAGAAGATGGCAGAGAACCCAGAAATAGTACCCGATGTAAAACCCCGGCATCCGACCGCGGAAATTCGCGAGCAAGCTCCAGCCCTGCATGACCCCATAAATTCCGCTCTCCATGTTCCCGATTCTCCGTTTTCCGATTTCCCAATTTCTATCTGAATCTACCGATCATCCGCACGCTTCGCGCAATCTGCGGTTAAAAAAGGAAGCGAAGGAGAATACGCGAAGCCTGCCGGGCGCCGCCCCATGGGTGGTCCCGCCGAATACTGAATGGGGAACATCCACTCGCACCGGCTCGTCACTGCCATCTGGTAGTCCCGCCGTTGTGCACCCTTTCGCCCGCATTCGGGAATTCGCGGACGGAAGGATTCGGACGCGAAGACAAACTCCGGAATCGACATCCAGACGCTTTTTACAGCCATTCTTCATTTCGTTTCCGATTCGCGTTCATCATCCGGTTTCTCTCTCTTTCTTTCTTTCTTTTCTATGCGTTCTGCCGTGACCGTTTCCCTTGTCTCTGAAGCACGTGGCGGTCCGTTTGTATTTTGGGACGGCCTGGAGGACGCATGTCGCCGCACAGCGGACCTTGGTTTTGATGCCGTCGAAATTTTTCCCCCATCGGCGGACGCCATCGACCCGGAGGCGGTTCGCGCGCTGGTGACCGGCCATGGACTAAACGTCGCCGCGATCGGAACCGGCGGCGGCTGGGTCCGCCACAAGCTCACGCTCACCCACGCCGATCCCCTGGTGCGCGAGCAAGCGCGTGGCTTTGTTCGAGCGATGGTTGATCGTGCTGGGGCGCTCGAGGCACCTGCGATCATCGGCTCGATGCAAGGCCGCTGGGAGGGCGGCGTCACTCGCGAGCAAGCCCTCGGCTGGCTGGCGGAGGCGCTCGAAGATCTCGGGGAACACGCGCTTCGTCATGGCGTCCCGCTGTTGATCGAGCCGTTAAACCGCTACGAGTCCAACCTGCTCAACCGGATCGGCGATACGGCGACATGGCTGCGGTCTCTCCGCACCACGAACGTGCGGATTCTCGCGGACCTGTTTCACATGAACATCGAAGAGCCCGACCTTGCCCTGGCTTTCCAACAGGCGGGACCGCTCGTGGGCCACGTGCACTTCGCCGATTCCAACCGCCGCGCGATCGGATTTGGCCACACCGCCGTTGCTCCAGTGGTCGCGGCTCTCCGCGCCCTCAACTACGAAGGCTATCTCTCGGCGGAAATCCTTCCGTTCCCCGACTCCAACGCAGCCGCGGCGCAAACGATCGCCGCCTATCGTCAGGCAACTGGCCGCTCCTGATTCGCCCATGCTCAAAACTTCCCTGACGCACCCCGAGATCCTGCGCATCCTTGCCCGGGCTGGTCACCACTCCCGAATTCTGATCGCCGATGGCAACTATCCCGCCTCGACAAAGTGCGGCCCCAACGCGGAACTTGTCTCGCTCAATCTTTCACCGGGTGTCGTGACCGTCGCGCACGTTCTCCGCGCCCTGCTCAGCGCCGTGCCCATCGATCACGTATCCACAATGGGGATACCGCCCGACGATCCTTACGCCAGCGAAGGCGAACCGCCGGTTTGGAACGACTTTCGCACGATCCTCGCCGAGGCCGGCTCCGGGCTGTCGCTGGCACCGATTCTCAAATGGGATTTCTACGCGCAGGTCGAAAGCCCCGACCATGTGCTGACCATCCAGACGGCCGACCAGTCGCTCTGGGCCAACGTCCTGCTCACGATGGGTTGCCGGACACGCTAACACTCTCTCACCTTCAGCTCTCTTTTCATGCAGACCCGTCGCCTCGGACAAACCGACCTCCACGTTCCCATCCTCAGTTTCGGCGCCAGCTCACTGGGCGCGGAGTTTCGCAACGTAACCCTCGACGAGGTGCTCTCGAGTGTGCGGGTCGCGCTCGACTCTGGTCTCAACTTTATCGACACGTCCCCATTCTATGGCCGCGGCATGAGTGAGGTTTTGCTCGGTGTCGCGCTGAAAGGCGTGCCCCGCGACAGTTACACGCTCTGCACCAAGCTGGGTCGCTATGATTTGAACCATTTTGACTTCTCGGCCAGGCGCGTGGCTGAGAGCATCGATGTTTCCTTGCACCGGCTCGGCACCGATCACCTCGACATCGTGCTCTGCCACGACATCGAGTTCGTCCCCATGCAACAGATCGTCGATGAGACGATTCCGGCCATGCGGAAGATCCAGCAAGCGGGGAAAGTGCGCTATATTGGTTTCAGTGGCTACCCGATGAAGATCTTCCGCACGATCCTCGATCAGACCAGCGTCGACTGTGTATTGAGCTATAATCAATATACGCTACAAAACACCCGCTTTGCCGACGAGGCCGTCCCGTATCTCAAGGCGAAAGGCGCTGGGGTCATGAGTGCAGGTCCGTTCAGTGCCCGCCTCCTCACCAACGCGCCGCTACCGGCCTGGTTGAAAGAGCCCGAAGCCGTCAAGGCTGCCGCCCGCCAGGCGGCGGCGCATTGCGCGGGCAAAGGCGTGGACATCGCGAAGCTCGCGCTGCAATTTTCGCTCGCGCATCCCGACATTGCGACGACGGTGGCCGGCAGCGCGAATCCCAACAACATTCGCGCGTGGGCCAAGTGGGCGGCTGAGCCAATCGACCACGAACTGCTCGCTGAAGTTCAGGCAATTTTCGCTCCCGTAAAGAACCTCGGCCACCTCGAAGGCCTGCCGGAAAACAACTGAGTTCGCTCTCTGCCGTCGAACGAGCGAGCGACCAGCCGCACCCATTTACCCGCTCGCGGTCGGCTTCGCGGCCCTACCCTCTCCTTCCCGTCCCACTCTGCCCATGAAAGCCATTCAACTCGAAAAGCCGCAGTCGTTCCGTCCGCTTGAAATCGCGGAGCCCGCGATGCCCGCGCCCGGTGAGGTCCTGTTGCGGATTCATCGCGTCGGCATTTGCGGAACAGACTTCGGCGGGTTTCTCGGCAAAATGCCGTTCTACTCGTATCCGCGCATTCCCGGACACGAACTGGGCGTCGAGGTCATCGCGGTCGGCGAAGGCGTGACAAATGTCCGCCCTGGCGATCACTGCTCCGTCGAGCCTTACTTGAATTGCCAGCGGTGCTATTCATGCCGCCGCGGCCTGACCAATTGCTGTGAGACCAACCAGACCCTCGGCGTGATGTGCGACGGCGGGTTGTGTGAACGCATGCTGCTACCGGCGCGGAAACTCCATGTTTCGCGCCAGCTCAGTTATGACCAGCTGGCGTTGGTTGAGACCCTCGCGATTGGTTGCCACGCGGTGGATCGCGCCGGCGTGCGTCCCGGGGAAAATGTGCTCGTCATCGGCGCCGGCCCCATCGGCCTTTCGGCGATCGAATTCGTCAAGGTCGCGGGTGCGACGTGCATCGTCCTCGACATGCATGAAGGTCGCCTGGCGTTTTGTCGGGACCGTCTAAAAGTGCCTCACACTATCGTCGCGCGCGGCGACGGCTCCGAGTTGAAATCGCTCCTCGAAATCACTCAAGGGCAGCTGGCCGATGTCGTGATCGACGCCACCGGCAATCACACATCGATGAGTGGAGCGTTGAACTACTGCGCGTTTGGCGGCCGGCTCGTGTTCGTTGGCATCACGCAGCAGGATCTCACGTTTCCGCAAGCGCCCGCCCTGCACCGGCGCGAGTTGACGATTCTCGGTTCACGCAATGCGTTGCCCCGCGACTTCGCGCGTATCATTCGGTTGATCGAAGACGGCGTGATCGACACGAAACCATGGATCACGCACCGCGGCACGTTCGACGACATGATTGAGCAATTTCCGACCTGGCTCAAACCCGAGACCGGCGTGATCAAGGCGATCGTGTCGCTGGAAGGGTCAGCGGCGCCGAAGTGACATAGGCATTCCTGCCTGTTCGGTCTTCGGCTGATCCCAAACCAAATCGGCACGCTCGGAGGGTCAAAGGCAGACCCGACTAAAACGCGGTATCACTCTGCAGTCTTATCCGTGCTGACGCGCCCTTCTTCCCGGCCTTCGTTGCGGCCCCATTGAATCGCGTGGCGAACCAGTTCAGCGCCGGACTCGAGTCCGAGCTTAAGTTTCAAGTGCTCCCGATACGAATCGATTGTCTTTGAACTCAAGTTCAGCTGCTGCGCAATTTGACGGGTGCTGTAGCCATTTCCGATCAGCGTAAACACTTCCATCTCGCGGTCGCTGAGTGTGTCGATCGCAAACACCATGCCGTCGCTCTTCTTGTTCACGAAACGATGGAGCATCTTCTCCTTCATTTTATTGCTGAGATAAATGTCGCCCCGCAGCACCTGCTCGATCGCGGTGGCCACCTTCTCGCCCGCGTCCTGTTTCATCACGTAGCCCATGGCACCGGCCCGCAACGCTCGCTCGGCGTACATGGCCTCGTCATGCATGGAGACGATCAGAATGGGAAGATTAGGAGCCTGAATTTTCAGGTCCTTGGTTAACTCGATCCCGCTCGTGGTCTTGAGCGCAATATCGAGGATCGCGAGATCCGGCTTGAGCTGGCTAACCAGCTCGATGGCTTGGGCCGCATTATCGGCCTCGCCACACACCTCCAGATTGAGCTGTTGGTTGACCAAGGCCTTCATCCCCTGACGGGTGATGGGATGATCATCGACAATCAAAACTCGCAGTTTCGTCGAAGACGTCGTGGCGCTTTCAGAACGCCCGGAGGCAGGGGAGGACTCAGTCGCAGGTGCGGAAGGGCTCTTCAGCTTCATAGCTTCGTGGATAAAGGACAGGCGGTGGACAGGGCGGACAGACGGACCAACGCGGATTGTTGCAACTCTCCGCCGAATGTTCCCTAGGGAATGCAACCAAACGAAAGAAGCTCTAATTTCCTCCCAATGTATTGTGGCAGGACCCGACGACCGAAGGCGGCTCCACCCCATCCGGAGTTCACCAACCTCAACGGCCGGGAAGCCGGGGGCAGGTATGGTCCCCGGGTGGCGGCGCGTCGAAGCGGCGATCACTTCTTTCGTGGTGCCGGCGATTTACTCCGATCGAGTGACCGCTGATCGATGAGATTTACCAGAGCAGTGACCGCGCGAAGCGGCCGCAGGATCGCTCCACCGATCAGAATCGGCTCCACCTTCTGATCTCGATTCTCGGGCAACCGGGCAAACAGGCCCGCCAATACCAGTGACGCGAAAATCACGGTGAGGAAGAAAATCTGAAACACATCCGTGTTGATCGCCCGCACTCCGCCTTCGCCGCTCTTGAGGAATAGTCCCCAGATAATGGGCGAGAGGCCTCCCAGGCAGGCGGCCACCGCGCCCTGAATGGAAGCCGCTAGCGTGCGATCTTCCGCGCCGATGATTTTCGGCAGGTAATTCAGCGTGGCGATCGCCCACGTTCCGGCGCCCAGCCCGAGGAGAAAATATACCGCATAGATTCCGCCGGTGCCGCCGAATCCGTTCTCCAAATACATCCACCAATAGGAGCCCACCGCCGCATAAAGCAGAAGCGCCACCAGGAAAAACGGCTTGGCCCCACTCACATCGATGCGTCTCCGGATCAGCCATGCCGCCACCATCACGCCCGAGTAACGCGCCACCTCGAACATCATGATCTGGCCGGTTGAAAGCTGGGGGCCCACCTTCAGGTAATAGGCTGCAAATGGCGGTATTGGGGTCGCCACGACGCCGCACGCCACCGCCAGCCACACGTACGAGCGGAACACCGAAGGCCGAAAAAGATGCCGCGGCGTATCCCGAAAAACCGTACGCAGGCTGATCGAAGTCGGCCGGTCAGCGTCGGGCAGTTTCTTCAGCGAGTAATAACTGATGGACGATCCCATGAGCGCGATGCCGTACTGCACCAGGAGCGCGACATAGATCGGCAGCAGCACAAAGAGCGCCGCGCTCGCCAAGAGGGTCGCGACCCCGGCCACCGCCGAGACAAATTGATCGCTGGCGAAGTACCGCCCCCGCGCGGTCTCCGGAAGGATCGCATAAAACCATGACACGCCCGAAGCGGCCCCGATCGAGCGGAACACGCAGAAGAAAAACACGCTCCCCACCAGCGCGTATACCATCCATGGATACTCCCGACCGCTCACGATCCCGACCACCGCGAGTACCGCCGGCACCGCGAGGAAAAAACTGCGCGTACGCCAGCCCGCGAGCATCAGGGTCTTGAATCCGTACTTCGGCAGCAATGCCGTCGAAACGATTTGCAGCGGCGTGAGAACGAAAACGAACGAGTACGCCAGCCCCACCTGAAACGGTGTCGCGCCAAGCTGCTCGGCAAAGAGCACCATCGGTGTGCCGATGCCGATCTGCCACGCGAGCGCGTTGAAAAACGCGAACACCAGCCCCGGCCGAAACGGCATGAGCTCGGGGTCCGACTTTGCAGTGGGAAAAAGTGAAGCCATGAGCCCTCGCTTTAGCTTTAAACCCGCCACGCTGCCGACCGCCGCACATTGAGCATCCGACGAAGCGGCGAACCGCCGTTGGTCAACGACGCTCGCCGCCCGCAGCGATCCGCGTTCTTAGGCGAGCAGCTTCCTCCAGCGCGCGAACTGTTTTGCCACCTGCCGCGGACCCGGCATGCCCGTGCCTTCGCGCTTGGCGATGGCTCGCTTGAGATCAAAGATCTCCACCCAGTCCTCGGCGAACCCCTCGTGCACCTGTTTCACGTCGGCCGCTGATAGCGCATTCAGGGCGACGTGCTTCTTTTCTGCGAGCCGCACCACCGCACCGACGGCGTGATGGGCATCGCGAAACGCCACCCCTTTCAGCACGAGATAATCCGCCAGATCAGTCGCCAGCAGCGCCGGATCCGCGACCGCCTCCGCACAGCGTTCGCGGTCGACCACCATGCCCGTGAGCGTGCCCGCCAGCACATCGGCGCAAATCGCCGACTGATCAAAACTGTCGAACACCGGCGGCTTGTCCTCCTGTAAATCGCGGTTGTACGTGAGCGGCAGTCCCTTCGCGAGCGTGAGGAGAGTATGCAGATTTCCCTGCAGCCGCGCCGACTTGCCGCGCAGGAGTTCGCATGAATCAGGGTTCTTCTTCTGTGGCATCAAGGATGAGCCGGTGCAAAACGCGTCGGGCAGCTCCACAAATTTGAACTCCGAACTCATCCACAGAATCAGATCCTCTGCGATGCGTGAAAGATGCACTCCGAAGAGCGCGCACGCACTCGCGAACTCGATGAACAGATCCCGGTCCGCCACCGTATCCATGGAGTTTTGCGTGACCTGCGGCCGGCCCTTCGCGTCGACAAAGCCCAGCGCCTTGGCCGTGAACTCGCGGTCGATCGGCAACGTTGTTCCGGCGATCGCTCCCGCCCCGAGCGGACACCAGTTGGCATGCGCGGCCACCTCGCCCAACCGCGCCCG
>JBBQEG010000075.1:0-16928 GCA_038320495.1 Opitutales bacterium
AGGTGGAAGTGCCGAGAACAATTGCGGCGAGGAGGGAGATGCGACGGGTATTCATGAGGATGTTCCGCGGCTTGGTTCCTCCAACCACCGGGAGGTGTTTGAATTCAAAGGAACTGCTTTGGACATAGAGGAAGACGCCGCAATTGTAAGCCGACGGCTTCGGTTACGGGGAGATTTGTTAAGCCTGCGTAAACGCAGGAATTCAGTTAGAACTGCCCCTCGTGATCCGCTCGATCCCAGCCATTGTTCGCGGCCGAATCCTGCCGTCGAACCGATTCGATCATTCCCGCGCCTCCACCATTGCCAACCGACCTCCGAGTAACCACAAGGTTACCCACACTCACCCTCCTCCTTTTTCATGAGCCTCTATTTCCCGTCGACCCGCCGGTCCTTCCTGAAAACCCTCGGCACCGCCAGCCTCGCGGCGCCGTTCTTTGCGCGTAATCTCCACGCCGCTCAGCCGAGCCGCGTGCTCCGTCACGCCAGTTTCGGTGCCGCCGGCATGGCTTGGGCCGACATCCAGGCGATCTGCAGCAACCCTTTCGTGAAACTCGTCGCCGTGGCCGAGGTGGACTTGAACCGCCTCAAGCAGGTCAAGGACGCGCATCCTGATGTGAAGGTTTACCAGGATTGGCGCGAGCTGCTCGACAAGGAGGGTCGCCAACTGGACTCGGTCAATGTCTCCACCCCGGATCACATGCACGCGCCGATCGCGGTCTCCGCGATGCAGCTCGGCAAACACGTGTACTGCCAAAAACCCCTCACGCACTCCATTCATGAGACCCGCGTTCTCACTGAACTCGCCCGGGAAAAGAAGCTCATCACGCAGATGGGCATTCAGATTCACTCTCAGAAAGTCTATCGTCAGGCCGTCGCCATCGTCCAGAGCGGCATCATCGGCAAGGTAAAGGAAGTCCACACCTGGAGCAGCAAGAAGTGGGGCGACACCGGCCAGCCATCCTCAAAAGCCGATCCGATTCCGGCCGGTTTCAACTGGGACCTTTGGCTCGGTGGCTGCGCGGAGCGTCCCTTTGTGGCGGACTACTATCACCCTGGCAACTGGCGCAAGCGGCTCGAGTTCGGCACCGGAACGTTTGGTGACATGGGCTGCCATATCTTCGACCCGGTGTTCGAGGCTCTCGCATTGACCTCGCCAATTTCACTCCGCTCCGAAGGCCCACAGCCGGACAAGTGGAACTGGTCGATCAACGCGAACATCCGTTACGTTTTCCCGGGCACGAAATTTACCGACGGCAAGACGGTCGCGGTCACTTGGTACGATGGCGACCAACGCCCGCCAGCCGAGATCCGTGCGCTCATCGCCACGCCGACCCCGCCCGCAGCCGTTGGCGTCGATGGCTCGGGAAAGAAGCAGCGCGTCAGCGGCGCCAACGAAGGTTCGATCATCATCGGCACAGAGGGCGTGCTGCATGTTCCTCACATTGCGACTCCGAAGCTGTTTCCGGTCGCGAAGTTCGCCGATTACAAACTTCCCGAAATCCAAGGCTCGCATCACTGGTCCGACTGGGCCGAAGCCTGCGTCGGGGGCAACGCGAAGCCGCTCGCTCCGTTCGATTATTCGGGGCCACTCACGGAGACGATTCTCCTGGGCAGCGTGGCGGTGCGTTTTCCCCAGACGACTTTGCAGTGGAATTCCGCGAAGCTGCGCTTCGACAACGAAAACGCCGCCAACCAGTACGTCCGCCGCACCTATCGCAAAGGGTTTCAGGTCGCCGGGCTGTAAGCCGGAGGCAGGGCCGAGCTTGCTCGTGCCCTCGTCGCTACTCGCCACTACCGGGCGGCGGCGAGCTGGCCGGCGAGTTCCTCCTTCAAACGCGCCAATTCACCCGCGACTCCCGGTGAAGCGATGAGATTTCGCATTTCATAGGGGTCACGGTTCAAATCGTACAGTTCATCCGAATCCGGCAGGTCGACATAATGAATATACTTCCATGCTTCCGTCCGGATCGCCTGGTAGCCCATCCCCCGGGTCCGCGGAAAAACGGTCTCCGAAAAGTGCTCGATGAGAAACGCGTCCCGCAACGCCGGGCCGTTCTGGCTGAAAAGCGATACCAGCGATTTTCCATGCAAGCCCGCCGGGGCCTTCACTCCCGCAACCTCCAGCAGCGTGGGGGCGAAATCAAGCGTGAGTGCCATCTGGTTTCTTCGCGTGCCTGCCTTGATCAGGGGCGGGTAACGCAGGAACAGCGGAATGCGGATGCCTTCCTCGTACGCCAGCCTGCGTTCCACGCTCAATCCGTGCTCGCCATAAAAATACCCGTGGTCGCTCGTGAACACGATCAACGTGCGATCCAGTTGTCCCGCCGCTTCGAGCACCTTGAAAATGTCCCCCACGCTGTCATCCACCGCCGCAAGCATGCGCAGCCGGTTGCGGATCGCGTCGTCACTCGTGCCGGTGTTGGGCCCGAGCGGCTCCAAACCAGGAATCGGGCGCAGCAACGCCGGCTTCCCCTGCGGCGCGGCCAGCGCATTGGGACGACGCAGGACTTTCGCGTCTTTATAGAGGCTTCGATGCCGCTCCGCCGGTATAAAGTTCGATAACGCGGGATCGGACAACGACCCGTCTGCGCGTTGTACGGTTTCGGGGTGTACAGCTTTGTGCGAATAATAAAGCAGGAATGGCTTGTCGCGTTTCGACTTCAGGAACTCGATCGCCCGCTCGTTGAGAATGTCAGTCACATATCCCTGCGCATGAACCTGCCGGCCGTTGACATTCAATTCAGGGTCAAAGGTCGAGCCCTGCCCTTTGAGGCAAACCCAATGATCGAAACCAGGGCGGCGGGTGTCGTCATTTCCCATGTGCCATTTGCCGACAAACGCCGTCTCGTATCCCGCTCGCTGGAACGATTGCGGAAACGTCGACAACGCGTGGCTCGCCGGGCTGCGGTCGGTGTTGTCAATGATGCCGTGCGCGCGCGTCTGCCGACCCGTGAGAATATTGGCACGGCTTGGCGAGCAGATGACGGTCGTGGCAAAGGCGTTTCGAAATATCATGCCTTCACGCGCGATCCGGTCGATGTGGGGAGTCTTGCTAAACGAATGCCCCGTGGCCCCCAGGTCATCCCAGCGCACATCGTCCGCCAGGATAAACACGATGTTTGGCCGATCCGCAGGTCCGGCGGCAAAACAGGAAGCGGCCACCACGAAAGCGGCGAGCCACCCGAAGTAGAAAAGACGCGGCCGTCTCTCGACGGCACCCTCGGTGCGTTTGGAATGGAATAGTCTGTCGCTCATGGTGTGGCTTTCATGTCTCGATGGCTGATCAACTGGCGGATGGCGGAGTCGACTAGCGCCTCGCCGGAACCGGGATTGCTGCGCGTACTCGCCAGCCCCGCGCCGTAGCCGCCCTCGCGCATGGCCTTGAAGTTCGCGACATACCCGATCGCTCCATTCGCCAGCGCGTTGAGGAAGGTGAATTGATACGGCGAGTTTTGTTTCACCGCCAGGCCGAGTTCGACAAACATTTCCCCAGGCATGCCGACGAATGCGAGTTCATCTCCCACGGAAATGACCATTACTTCAGCCTCAAAGGTATATTTGCCATCCACCAGCGTGACCATCATTTCGCCGTCGTGAAATGACGGCTTGTTGCCAAACTGCCGCGCAATTGTCGGCGCCTTCTGTTCGTGCAGAATCAGGCGGACAATTTCGCGCGATACCTTGATCGGCGCCGTTGCGAGCGGTTGCAGTTGTTCGTACGTTCGCACCACTTCGGCGGCGACGAGCGTGCCGATTCGCGCGGCTTCATGATAGCCCTTTGTCCGTCGCGATTTCTTCGGATCGAGCAGGTAGTAATGATTGATATTGCCGGCCGCACCGATTGTGAAATGGGACAACATCCCGGGACCTTTCACGTCGGCGAGGATCTTGGAGATTTGGTACGGGAAGTCCGCCGAGTAATTGAAGCCGCCGGTGGTATCAAGGTGCAGGGCAAAGTTGATGACGGTCGCGAGCGGCTTTCCGTCCATTGCCTCCGCATACAGCACGGGCATCCCGGGATCGGTCGGACCGGCGGGACGAACCACATTGACCAGCAATTCGTCCTGGCCTTTCGCAGGGTTGGCCACGACGGTCCCGTCTTTCATTAGAAACCGCCGGTTGAACGCCACTCCCGGCACCTGGCCGATGGCGGCGTGGAGCCGCGCTTCGGTGAGGTTACGCTCAGCGACTTGCACGCTTTCGGCGATCAGTTGCGGCAGTCGCTCCAGATAGTGCGTTGCGACTTTCATCTGGGCGGGTGTCGCGGTCGGAAAGAAGCGAGGCCGGATATTCGGCCCGGTGTGCGTATGCGTGGCCGTGATCATCACGTTTTCCGGAGGCACACTGCTGATCCTCGCCACATGCTCCCGGGCCGAGGCTATGATGTGCACGGGAATACTCGTCAGGTCACACGCGACGATCGCCGCCTTCACCCCGCCACTCTCAAAAACAACGGCTTTCGCGTGGAGCGGATCATGGATGCCGGTTCCGACGATCACCGGGAACGGCGGTCGCTGTGGAACCTGGAAAGGCATATCGGCCGGCGGCGTGATATCGACTGCGGCCTGACCGAAACGCAGCGGCTGGGCAGAGAGTGACGCCGCGGTGAGTGCAAGGATACCGAGGGAAAATATAAGGGAGAGAAATTGCATAAGGGGAAAAGATGAAATCGGAAAAGATGAAATCGGGAAACGCGGAGAAAAGGCCTACTTGCTTTTGGATTGGTTTGTCCTACTCGCTACTGGTTCGCCCCGCCGGCTTGTCACGAACTACTGCGTTTCGGAGTTCGAATCTTCAAGATGCACGCCAAACAAAGGGATTTCTCCGATTTATTCCTCTGCCTCCCATTCCTCTGCCTCACGGTTTGAAAACATGCGTGCCGCCGAAGCAGAGGGACAGAGGAATTAGGACAAGGGAATGGGCCGCAGAACTGCGAGCGACGCGCTTTGGGGTGTGTTCATTGGCTTGGTCCACGCCAGCCGCGTAGCGGCTTAACGCAGCTCCTTGATCCGTATATTACGGAACCGTACCACGCTGCCGGGTTTCCACACTGTAAGGTTGCCGACGTCCGGATGGACTTGGAACGCGATTCCGCCGCTGGGTGGCACGCCCTGCGTCGTCTTTTCAGTATGCTGGAAATCGGTGAGCAACCGTTCATTCATCCAAACCCGAATGCGGGCCGGCTCCCCTTCCATCCGGATCTCGAGGTCGTTCCAGGCGTCAGGCCGCACCAGCCGCGCCCCCTCCTGGTTGCGATAGACATAAGCATGTCCAATGAACGGGATGAAAATCGCGCCGACGTCCGAACCCGGCCGGTAATCCAACGTCATCTGGTGGCTGCGTCCATCCGGGCCCACCCGCAGGAAAACGCCTGTATCCATAGGATACGTGAGCTGCACGCTCAGCTTCAGCACGAAGTCGGTGAAGGGTCCCTCGTGCCACAGCAGTCCGCCCTGGCCGGGAGGATCCTGCATGCCAAGCAACATCCCATCTTCCGCCCACCATTTGCCGTTAAGATGCAGCGGCGGCATGCCGTCATGCGGCTGCCACGCGCCGAGACTTTTCCCGTCGAACAACGACACGAAACCCTCGTCCTCCGGCACGGTGAGCCCCGACCCGGTTAAAGCCTCGCGCACAATCGGAGTGATGCCCTGCGCCATCCGCGAAAAGCCGAGATCCGTGGGATGCGAACCGTCGACCGTATCCTCCCCATCTCCGCCCAGCAGTTGCGACGCATGGACATAGTGGATACGTTTGTCCCCGGCCGCCTTGAGCCGGTCGTGGAGTTTGCGCAGATGACCATTGATTTCCGCGACCCTCGTGCGCCTGGCGGCGATCATCCCGGCATCGGTATAATTGATATTTTCGACCAATACGATGGGGGTCTGCGGGTGCTTCGCCCGAAGCAGCTTGATGAACGGCTCGACGCGTTCCTGCGCTTGCGCGACCTCCAGATTCGGCAGACTGTCGAGGACGAAGGCCGCCGGATCGAGTTCCGCGAGCAACTCCGCGAGTTCGGTCTCTGTTTTTCCGTTACCGCTGAATCCAAGATTAATGATCGGCCAGTCGAGCGTCCGCCCGATGATGGACGGATAGGCCATGCCGGGGCGCGACGCACATCCACCCTGCAGGATGGAGGTGCCATAAAATACAATCGGTTTGCGCGCGGCATAACGGTCCGGCGCTGCTTCCAGGGTCGCGCCCTCGGGCAGTCCGATTTCGACTGACTCGACGCCGTTGTAGAGAGGCAAATACAGCATGTATTCACGTTTCCCCGACCCGAGATTCCGCACGAGCGTGCGCTCATTGAGGGTCGGGCTCTCGGGACGTCCCACGGCCAGCCAGCGCCATTCGCCCGCGTCACGCACGTAGAGGTCCAACCCGCTTACGCCGGTCGCCGGCATGTGCGGCATCGCAAGGCGCTCGGGATTGCGCAGCTTCCATCGCGCCCGAATAAAAGGTGCGTCCGTGACAAACCGATACCGCAGACCGGCAGAGTCATGCGAAAACCTCCAAACGGGAGCGCGCACGACCGCTTCAGCCTTGGCCGGCAGCCGGTCATACCGGTGCTTCGTATCTGTCCACGCCTGCCCTTCGAGCGAGAGGGTCGCCAGATCGTGCCAGACGGACTTGCGCTCCGCCTCGGGCCCAGTCTGGGCCTGGCCCAGGCTGAGGAGGGCAAGGGCCGCGGCCAGGAACAGGCCGGGCCGGCCCCAGGAGAAGCGGAACGTCGACTCGGGTAATTGGAATCTCATTACAGAATTCAGCGGATCAGAATGTGCCTCTCACACCCATGGAATATTGACCACCATGCTTCTGGACGCGGAACTGTTTCGCGTATTCAGGCGTTTCGCCGCCGTACCGAAAGGCCGCCGGGTTCGCGCCGAGTGCGTTGCGGGCATTGGCAAACAGCCCAAGCTTCGACGTCAGGCGATAATCAATGTTTACATCGAGGGTGGTCCGCGCCCCGTCCCATTGATAGCCGTCGAGAACCCCGACGCCGGGAATGCGGGCGCCCCGGGTGAGGCCGCGATAGTTCCATTTGGTCATGACGGTGATCGGCCGGCGGGTAAACGTGAAGCCCCAGTTGGCACTGCCAGAAATGGTATTGCCAAAGCTCGGTTGCGTCTCGGCATCAAGGTCGAGCTTGGTGCCATTCGCGAACACCTCGAACATTTTTCCCCCACGGCCGAGAAAGCCGAGGGAATGCTTGAGGTTGATCTCCACGCCTGACAGCCGCGCCGTTCCGAAATTACGCGGCGTCGTGATTTGAAAACCAACGTATCGCGGGTCCAGATCGAGCTCTGCGAGGTCGGACTCCGTGGCGATCCGGACAGAGGAGCCGAAGAAGTCCTTCACGTCCTTGCGAAAAGCACCAATGCCCAGCATTCCGCCGGTGTTCGAATAATATTCAAACGTGAGATCAAAATTGTCGGCCGTCCAGGGCTTCAGCCCCGGATTTCTCAGGCTGATCGTCCCGGGGAGTGCATCCGGGTTGGCGGTTTCATCAACGTCGAGCTCATTGACGGTCATATTGGGAATGATCTGGTTGAAATTCGGCCGGCCGTAGGTTCTGGCATACGCCAGGCGCGTGATGAAATTCTCCGTAATGTTATAGGTCAGGTGAATGCTGGGATAAAATCCATCGTACGACCGCTGCGCACGGGCGGCCCGCTCGAAGCGCGTGATCCGCTGTTGCTCGAGAGAATTGACCGCTCCTGCCTCCGGTTTGCGCACCATCGCTCCGGCGGCGTTGCGCACAAAGCTCCCGTCCGGATTGCGCTGCCAGACGGCAGTGGGCTCAAAGAGCATTCCCTGCCCCTTCCCTGTCGTTTTCTCATAACGTACGCCCGTCAGCACATTCAGGCGGTTCTTGAAGAGTCGCGTCTCAGCCTGAACGAACGCCGCCTCGACCGTTTCCTCGAACAGTTCGGAATTTGTCACCCGAAACGTTTCTGCAGCCACCTGCTGTGCGACCGTTTTGGAAAAGAGCCGGGGCTCGGCCTGGTAGGCACTCCAAGCGCGATGAGGTGACACCCACGGAATGTTTACGAAGCCAAACCCTGAGTTGCGGTTCGCGTAGATCTGCGCCGCATAGGGTGTCGGCGGGTCAGCGGTGACCGCGTTGCCATCGAGTCCATTGTAGGTCCAGCTGATTTCCTCCCGCCGCGTGTCCCGGATCTGAACCCGCTGCGCCGCGCCGATCTGCAGCGCGAGCGGCACGAAAAAGCGATTGATCTGTCGTCTCGCACTGGCGTCCATGGTGCGCACCTCGTCCTGAATGGTGCGGAGCGAGGAGTTTACCGCGGTCAGGCGATAGTTGTTGATGTTGGTGAAATCAATCGGCCGGTTGGCGTTGTCGAGGAACTCCGTCCGGCCCGGCCCCTCGTTGTTGATATCTGAATACACGACGCGGAACGGTCCGTTGAGCAGGGACGTGGTGGAAAAGAAATGCCCCGCGTCCGTATCCCGGAAGTACGTTTTCGAGGTCGACCGGCTCAGGCCGGCCTCGAGCTTCCAGGCGCCATCATCGAAACGATAGCGAACGTTGCCGGCCTTCGTCGCGCCGCGAATATTGAAAAACTGACCATTGAGCGTAAGAGCTCCCCGACCGGTCGCACCACTCGTAAAGTCCGGGCCGTACGTCAACGGAACTCCGCCCGCAACCGTCGGCGTCGCGAGCGTGCCGACATTCGAGGTCATCTGGTGCATGCCATAATAGTTCCAGAACTTATTCACCTGCGCGCCGGCAGACAGGACGGAATTTGGCGTCACGCGCCAGTCGGCCTTCAAGCTCAGGGATTCACGTTCCGTGTAGCGGGGCGAATCCTGCAGGATATGCTGTTGCAGATAGGGCTGTGCAAACGTCGCGCCCGTCCCGGCGGCGGTGGCGTTATATACTTTCGCCGAGACATAGGAGTCGTTGAACTGGTTCGAACTGAGCGCCGAGACCACCACTCCAAATTTATTATTAATCGGTAACGTGTAGTTGAAATCCGCACCCGGCAGCACCCGGTGCCGACGCTGCTCGAACGAGTGCGGCATCTTTTTATGGGTGAAGTCGCCCTGGTTGGCGGAGAGATAGAAGCGGTAGCTCAGGTGCGCTTTCTTCCGTTCAAACGCGCTTTTGCTCACCATGTTCACCGTGCCGCCCAGCGTGTCGGCCGGCTGCGAGGGCGTGGGCACTTTCGTCAGCTCCACCCGTGAAATACTATTGATGGAAACCTGTTCGAACTGAAACACGCGCGTGGAGCCGCCGTAATGAGCGTTCGCCATCTGCGCTCCATCGGAGGTGACACTTGTCAAATGGCTGTTCAACCCGCGAACGGAAATCGACAAGATCGTCGGGTCGGCGAAATCAGCCGTCACGCCCGGCAGGTATTTCATGAACTCACCGACGTTTCCCTCGGCAATGTCGCCGAATGATCCGGCGGCGACGACATTCTTGATATTCGGCGAGAAGCGCTGCTCGTTAATCGCAATCGACTCCGAGTCCATTTCCTCCGCGGCCACCACAAACCGGCCCAGCCGGACGACATTGGACCCGGCCGCCTCCCCGCCGGTACCGAGATTGACATCATGAGTAATGCTGCCGCCCGGCGGCAGTGTCAGCGGGATCTGCCTGGGCTCGAGGCCGGTATAAAATACGTGCAAGACCAGCGGCCCGCTGGGTACGCTGGTTAGCCGGTAGTGTCCCGACTGATCGGTGAAGGCCACGAGGTCCGTCTCCTTGATCGAGACGCGGGCGTTGTTGAGATATTGCCCCGTCGCAGCATTTTCGATCCGTCCGCTGATGCTCCCGGGCGGCGCCGGACTGGGACCGGCGGGGAGATTTGCAGGCGTCTGGGCGGACATCGGCGCAACTGCCAGCGTCAGCCAGGCGCCGAGCACGGCAAACGGATTTCTCTGCTTGATGCTTTTCATGGGAACTGCGGGCGTTTCAACGGGTGATGAAGAGTCGGGTGAGCGCTGGCGGCCATCGGCCATTGCGCTTCGGGCTTTTTTTTTTGGCTCCGGTTCGTCGTGATTTCTGGAGCGGCTAACGGAGAGCACGCCAGTCTCGCTGTCGCGAATCACGCGCAGCGGGGTCCCGGCCAGCAGGCGCTCCGCTGCTTCGAAAGGCGGATACTCACCTTTCAGCGCGTTGGTGCGAATGCCGTCAGTCAGCTGGGGTGCGAAGACGACCTGCAGTCCGGACTGAATGGCGAACCGCTTCAGGGAACGTTCCGCCGTATCCGCCGGCAGATCAAAGGACCGAACGACGTGATCAACCGCAGCCGCGCCGACAACTTTGTTCATCCCGAGGCCAATACCCAGGAGGCAAAGCCAGAAGAGGATGACTCTTCGAACAGCGAAGAAGGGAACCACCGGCATACTGGTAACGACGGCCAACCCGGTCCAATGACATACCTCTTTTTTAATAAAATGACCGAGAGCGGACGCCCGGTTAACGCTGCATCAGTCCACGGAGCAATTTCAGCGTCTCGCCACGAATCTTGGTCTCCGCTTCAATTTCCAGGAATGACGAACGGGCGGGCCAGGTCTCGTACCCGCCCCGCGCGTGCTGTTCCGGCGGTGGCAGATAGCCGTAGTAGCCATTGGCCAGTTCAATGGTAAACGTCGCTTTGAATGGGCTCTCTTGCTTGAGCGCCAGACCGGTCTCGGCGAACACTTCGCACGGGATGGTAGCGATCCCCAGATCGCCAATCCGGAAAGCCTGGATCATCACGGTGCGGGTAGCGGGGTAATCAGCCAGAAACTGCGCCTCGCGCGCGTAAACCTGCGGACGCGTTAAACGCGCCCCGGCCTTGATCGTGCCCGCCATCTCGTTCGCCCACGCGAGTCGCTCGGCGTCCGGCTTGCGCACGCCCAAGACGAGTTCCGAGGTCACTGCCGCCAGCTCGACCCATGGCCTGTATTCAATTCGTTGCGACACGCGCTGGACCTCCCGGGCGATGCCTTCGCCCACCTCCTGCATGCGCGGAAAAGCCCACTCCCGCACGGCCGGCTTCGGCGAGGGATCCGTGAGTTTCGCGTCGCCGACCACCACATCACCGCTGGTACCGTTGGACATCATCGCCACAAACGGCGGATCCCGCCGGTCTGCGCCCAGCAAGCGTTGTACTTCATCGGCGAACACGCCGAAATAATCCGCGCTCACTCGGGCGCCCGGGATGCCACCCACGTAATGCAGTCCGAAATTGGCCAGCACCGCCAGCGGGCGTCCATCGGCATGCCTGACCGACAGCACGTAAACCTCGGGATCCACCGGGCCCGATGGTTTAGTTCGGACGTTGCGCGGTGCACCCATCACCACCTGATCAGTTTTCGCGCCGAACGGGTTTGCCGGCATATTTTCCGGCGTCACAAACCAGCGACGATTTTGAACAAACTCAGGCTTTTGTCCGCTGCCCCACCCAATGTGTGCGGGCGCGAGATTATTGATTGCCCGGCTGACACCATCAGCCACCTGCTCCGCCAGGAATTCGTTATACTCCTGGTTTGCGGGGCCCAAGGCCAAATCCAGTGCGCGCGGTGAGCTATGGGTATGCGTCGCCGAAACCACCACGTGCTCCGGCGGGATGCCCGAGCGTTGGTGAATCAGCCGCTTGGCGTGAGCCACGATTTCAGTCGCAATCATGGTCGTATCGCATATCACAAATGCGAGTCGTTCGACGCCGTTATCCAGGACCAGGCAACGGGAAAACAAGTCGTCATGAATGTGCGTCGCCGGCCCAATCTGCATGATTGCGCCATCGAGCCGGACACCGAGTTTCGGAGTGATGTTACTCATCGACGCCCCCGCCAGCAGAACGTCCGCCCGCTCGCCTGTTGCCTGGCCGCGACCCGCTGTAACCCCGGTCCCGACGAACCCGCCCATCGCCTGGCTGAAGCCGGCAAGACCGAACCAGAAGAGGACTAATCTTCTGGTGATATGAAAGGCGATACGCGCCGGCATACTGCTAACGACGGACGAGTCCCGTCCGATGACATCCATTAATTTTGAGAAAACGCCGAAATTCGACCGTTCACCGGACCCGGCGCAAACGAATGGTCGAGCCCGAACGCTCCGCCGCCACGCCAAAGTTGTTCGTGAGCAGACGAACCAGCCCTTCGCTGTTGTCTGCCCGCAGAAATCCACTGAGGGTGACGTCGCTCAGCTCCGGGTCGGCAAGAACAAAATGTGCTTTATCTGGCCCACCGCCATGCTGGTTCATCAATGCCACCACCTCACTCAATGGAGTGCGGGAAAACTCCAGGTTTGGGATCCTCCACGATAACCGGTTCGTAAGCTCCACCTCCGAGATTGCATCGATTTTCGGTGCGTGGTGGTCAAAGCTGATGGTGGCGCGCTGACCGGCCGTCAGCACCGGGGGCTCGCTGGAAGGACGGTCGATCTCGGCTGCCGGGGCGAGAGTTGCCATCTCCGCGAGACTCGACCTCGGCGGATCTTCCACCCGGGGGGCAATGCGTACCCTCCCTTCTGTTACGAGCACTTCCACCTGTTGCGAACCAAGCTGCACTGCGAACGCGGTGCCCACGGCCTGCACCTTCACGCCGCCCGCATCGACTACAAAAGGGCGCTCGTGCTTGACCACCTGGAAATGCGCCTCTCCCTGCCTCAATATCACGCGCCGGGCAGTGCCGGCGAAATCGACGTCGATCTCCGCCCCATTCCTCAGCTCTATTTCCGAACCATCTGGAAGCCGGCGCCATTCCGGCCCGGAGACAGACGCGGAAGGTCCCCCGTTGCCGGCATCAGGCCGTATCCAAAGGAGCCCCGCGATCAGCAACACGGCGGCACCACTTGATAATACTGAAAGCATGCGTCGACGCCGACGTCGCAACTGCTCCGCGACTTCCGCCAGCAATTCCGTTTCGGCTCGGGCGCGTCGCACCCACCCCAAAGCCGGAAGGTCGGCTTCAGGGCCGGCTGGCAGACCTTCGGGATCGTGTTTCGCGTCTGAGCTATCGTGCTTCATCGTCAAACAGCCCATGGACCCCGCGCTTCCGGAGAAAGGCCGCGCAGCGCTTGACCGCGCGCTCCGTCTGCAAACCCACGGTCCGATCGGAGAGACCAAGCTGCGCTGCCACTTCCTTGCGCGAATGCCCGGTGACTTTGTGTAGAATAAAGATTTCCCGACAACGTCCCGGCAACGCCGCAATGGCCTCAGCCAGCAGGCGCACCCGCTCCCGCCGGCCAGCATTTTCCGCCGCATCCGGCCTGTCCTCCGAAACAGCCAGATCCTCCAACTGGCTCAGTTGATCAATGGGTGAGGTCCGACTGCGTCGCACCAGATCAAGAGCCGCATTGCGGGCGGTCCGGAAAAGAAAAGCCTTGGCCGACTGAATCGGCTGCGCTGCACGCGCCTTCCAGATCCGAAGATAGGATTCCTGGATGAGGTCATCGACATTTTCACGGGCAACGGGAAAGGATCGGCTGAGATACGATCGAAGTGAGGAGTCGTGCAGATGCACCTCATCCGCAAACCACCGGGTCCGTTCGGCGTTGGATGCGGGCTCGGAAGCTGTGTTGCGTGAGTTCAAAGAGGGAGGAAAAGCAGCGCTTGCGCCAGTGCGGACAACTATTCGCAAAAAAAGCACGCCCGGAAACAAGACCTGGGGACGAAAAGGGAAGCAAAAATGGACTATTCTCGCCAATATAATAGTCAATGAAGATCATGATCATTGAGCCCGAATCGTCCCGCATTCCCATCAATCCAGTTTCAATCCTCGGACATTCTAGTAGAGTGGCGCAGGGACGTGTAAGGTCGCCTCTGCCCTGATCCAACCCGACGTGCGGTTTTTCCGCCGGCCCAACCGCTGATCCGCCTGCCAGTTGAGCTTTCAGAAGAGGCATTCGTCCCTGATGATCGAAACGAAAGGCATTCCTGCCGGTTGATCGAAACCGAACCACAGGCAGGAATGCCTGTGTCACGAGCCAGCCGCGGGCTCACCGCGCCAACCGCGCCGCGACCATCGGCCAGATTAGTTTGAAGGACGGACAGAAGTCCTCCGGTTTGGCCGCCACCCGCGCGGACACTTCGCCCGGAGCGACCCACTCGCCATATTGGATTTCCAACGGCTCGATCGTGATCGGCCCGTCGTAGCGGAGTCCGTAAACCCAGACGAACTCCCACCCGGTCTGCTCACACGCATCGATCCGAAACCATCGCTCCGGCACCGTCGGGACGCGCACCCCAATTTCTTCCCCCAGCTCGCGAACCGCCGCCGGATCGTAGTCTTCTCCGGCGTCGAGGTGGCCCGAGCACGAGGAATCCCATAATCCGGGCGAGAGGTCCTTCAGCATCGAGCGTTTTTGCAGGAAAACCCGCCCACTCGCATCAACCACGAGCACATGCACGGCGCGATGCCACCAGCCATTGGCATGCACGTCACGACGGAGAGCACGACGCACGACCTCGTCGCTCGCATTCACCACATCGAACCACTCCTCGTCGCCGGCCTTTACATTGCTGCTCATTCGTGTCCATTCGTGGCCCCTCCAAGGGAAAACACCATGCCGAAAATCGAGGTTAACAAGGTCGCAGAGATTCTAAAGCGGAACGAAATCTCCCCTGCCGTCATGCGGCTCATCATTGAAGAGATGAACGTCGCCGCTCAACCCGACACCGGGGACGAAGAGAAGCCGCCGGCGATGAAGAAACAGTTCGTCATCGTCGTGAGCGATCCCGACGGCAAATTGCCGAAACACGATTTTGTCGGCTGGGTCCTCCAGATTCCGGAAAACGAGAGCGTGGTCACCACGACCGAACGCATTTTCCGCGGCGCCTATGATTTTAACGCGTCGAAAAAGGGTCGCCTGCTGCCCGTGAAGACCGTGGGCGAGGCGATTGAAAACGTCGCCGCGAAATACTTCAAAGAAGCGGAAGTCTGGGTGAAGACCAAGACGCCCGTTCTCGTCATCAAGAGCGACAACGAGATTCCGAAGGCCGAGGGCGAGAAAAAATCCCGCAAGTCCGACGACGACGAGTGAGCGCCGGGGCTGAGGGGTGAGCGCCCGACTTCCCGAGCCTCGGAGTACCGAGGTTCGCTCTCACCCATCCGTCCTTAACGCTCGAAACTCGTCGAGCACCTCATCCACCGAGGTCACGTCTGCCGCGATCGCGCGGCTCGATCAAAGAGGGCGCTCTCAATCTTCATCCGCTCGACCAGCGGAATTAGGGCGAACGTCGGCGAGCGGCGCACGCCGTCAATCAGTTCACCCAAGCTTCGGTACGCGACTTCGCCCGACTCCAGCTCATCGACGGTGGGGGGAGATTCCGTCCGGCGAACGGACAAGCTCACGACCAGTGAGGTAAGTACCACCATCACATCCATCGTCTTCTGCTCACGAAACGTCCCTCGGCCGTAGAACGTCGGGAACTCGCGTCGCGCAATATCAAGAAGCGCACTGCATTTGTCGGGGGCCTCCACAGGCCTATTCATACAGGGTACGCTCGCCAGGATCCAAGAAGATACTCTCCTTTTCGTTAACCATGGCGCTTACCGTCAGGCGTCGGTCGGTCCCCGACGTAGATTCAAGATCCTTCCCGAGCCGTCGAAACCCCGGATTCGAAACCTGACCGCCGCAGAATCTTTAATCCCCTTCGCCCTACAGCAGGAGATCCTTGACGACATGCCCGTGCACGTCCGTCAGGCGGAAGTTTCGCCCTTGGAACTTGTACGTCAGCCGCTCGTGGTTGATCCCCAGTTGATGGAGAACGGTGGCTTGGAAATCGTGCACATGCACGCGATTTTCCACGGAGTTAAACCCGAAGTCATCGGTCGCACCGTAGCTGAACCCTGGTTTCACCCCGCCACCCGCCATCCACAGCGTAAACGCATACGGGTGATGATCGCGGCCCCATTGTTTCACCTCGTCAATCTTGCCCTGCAAAAACGGCGTCCGACCAAATTCGCCGCCCCAGATAACCAGCGTGTCATCGAGCAGCCCGCGCTGTTTCAAATCACGTACCAAGGCGGCCGATGGCGCATCGGTGTCCTCACATTGAATCTTCAACTGCGAGTTCAAGTTCCGATGCTGGTCCCAACCCGCGTGCATCACTTGAATGAACCGCACGCCCCGCTCAGCGAGCCGCCGAGCCATTAAACAATTATAGGCATAGCTCCCCTGCCGCTTCACCTCGGGGCCGTACATCTCGAGGACCGACTGCGGCTCCTTGGAGAAATCCGTGAGCTCCGGCACACTCGTCTGCATCCGGTACGCCATCTCGTATTGCGCGATCCGGGTCGTGATCTCCGGGTCGGCAAAGTCCTCGCGCTTGATCTCGTTCAGGTGCGCCAGATCATCGAGGATTCCGCGTCGCACGTCCCGACTCATGCCGTCGGGATTCGACAAATACAGCACCGGATCACCGCTGCCGCGAAACGCCACGCCTTGATATTTCGACGGCAGGAAACCGCTGCCCCAATAAAAATCATAGAAGATCTGGCCGCAGCTCGCCTCCTTGTCCCGGGACGTCATCACCACGAACGACGGCAGGTCTTCGTTTTCGCTACCGAGTCCATAACTGAGCCATGCGCCCATCGATGGCCGGCCGGCCATCTCGGCCCCCGACAGAAAATAATTAATTGCCGGAGCGTGGTTCACCGACTCGGTGTGCATCGATTTCACGAAGCACAGGTCATCCACGATGCCCGCGATCTTCGGCAGGAAGTCGGAGACCCACGCGCCTGATTTTCCGTGCTGGGCGAAGTTGGAGATTTCTCCGAGGACCGGCCGGGCCGTCTGATTGCCCGTCATGGTGGAAAAGCGTTTCCCGCCCGTCAGTTCGTCCGGGATCTGGCGGCCATGCCACTCGCGCAGCTTTGGTTTGTAATCGTAGAGATCCACATGCGAGGGCGCGCCGTTCTGGAACAGATAAATCACCCGCTTCGCGCGCGGCGCAAAATGCGGAAGCTCC
>JBBQEG010000076.1:0-16902 GCA_038320495.1 Opitutales bacterium
CGTTTCGGTCGCAACGGATTCCTCGCGGGCATGCGTCGCGAAATTACGGATACCAAGGGCGAAGGGCGTCGCCGGGCGCGCATCTTAAGCACGGCCGCACAACAGCTGGCCGATCCGGTCGGCACGGCCGAGCGCGACAGCATTGCCTATGTCAACGAGGGATCTTATGGTCAAAACTTCCCCAGCGTTCATTTGTGGCGCGATCTTACTCCCGACCTGAAGGCGCGCGCGGCTTGGACCACCGGTTTCGCCCGTCCATCCCTGGCAAACTATGTCACAGCCCTCTCCTTCAACAATAACAACGAGACAGTCACCTTCGGCAATCCGGACCTCAAACCCACGCGGTCGACGAATTGGGATTTCTCGCTGGAATATTATTTCAAACCCTCGAGCAGCTTCACGGTCGGCTGGTTCCACAAGAAGCTCGAAGACTATATCGCCGGTGGGATTGATGTCGGCACCGTCGCGACGGGACCGGACAACGGCTTTGACGGTGAGTTCAGCGGCTACACCATCCTGGCGAATTCCAACGTGGGCACCGCGTATACCCAAGGGTGGGAGTTCAGCTATCTGCAACAGTTCCAATTCCTGCCCGGGCTCCTCAAGGGCCTGCGCTTGAACGCCAACCTGACTCAGATCACGGCTCACGGCGACTACGCTTCGCCCGGAA
This sequence comes from Opitutales bacterium, assembly GCA_038320495.1. GTDB lineage: Bacteria > Verrucomicrobiota > Verrucomicrobiia > Opitutales > Opitutaceae > ER46. Next base: position 671 of record JBBQEG010000076.1, read on the forward strand.
ACTACGCGAAAGACAAAAACGTGCGTGGTTTTATTCCACGGACGATGAACACCACGGTGTCGTGGTATTATAAGAAGTTCAGCACGTCGGTGAGTTATAATTACACGGCCGAGCACATCCGGGATAATTATAACTTCGCGCAGCCGTCCCGGAATCGTTATCTTAAATCCCGCAAAATGGTGAATGCGAGCATGCGATATGAGATCCGCCCAAATCTGACGGTGAACCTCGGCGTCGCCAACCTGTTCAACGAGCCCCAGGTTTACTACCGAGGCATACCCGACCAAATGGAAACGTTCCTCGTCAACGGCACCACGATGACCGCCGGAATCGAAGGTCGTTTCTAATTCCGCCCTGGCGCGCCGGACCACGTCCGACCGCCCCCAGCCGCGGCACCTTCCCGGTGTCGCGGCTTTTTGTGTTCCTGAGATCGATTCTGCGATAAATTTTGATTCGCGGCAACAACCAGTCATGTGTATAAAGCATGAAATATTCTCTCTTCGTGTTTGCCCTGGTTGTTTCGATCGCGCGACTTCCGGCCCATGAGTTCTGGATTCAACCCGAGAAATTTTCCGTCCCGGTAGGCGCGAAGGTTAACTTCAGCTTCCTCCGCGGCGAATACTTCACCGGTGAACTCCTGGCGGTCAACACGGAGCGCGTAGCCGGGATCTGGCATCATTCGGCGGACGGCACCATTGACGAACTCAAGCGGGTCCCTTCCGCCCGCCATCGAGCGGAGTCCCTGTCCTTCACCTTCAACAAGGCTGGCACCCATATAATCGCCGAAGATAGCACCGCCAGCGCCGTAACCCTACCGCCAGAAAAATTTCTTTCCTATCTGAATGAAGAGGGTCTGGAATCGATCGCCGCCGCGCGAAAGAGTGCGAACAAGGAAAATGAACCCGGTCGGGAGCAGTTCCTCCGCTGTGTGAAGACGCTGATTCTCGTCGGCGGCAAAAGCGATGACACCTATGCGAAGCGCACGGGGCAGCGATTGGAAATCGTGCCGCAAAGCGACCCACTCAAGGCCAAGCCCGGCCAGCGACTTGCATTTAGAATCTACTTCGATGGAAAACCCCTCACGGGGGGGCTGGTGCGCGCGTGGCATTATCACGGCGCAGATCTCCTCGTCCTCAAACAGCGCACCGTTTCGGATGGCAGCGTCGGCTTCGATCTGCCGCACGCGGGCCCTTGGATGATAAGCCTCGTCCACATGATACCGCTAACGGACGAACCCGGCTACGATTGGAAAAGCTATTGGGGAAATTTGACCTTCGAACTCCCGCGTTAAGCAACCAGCCAACCGGCCTGAACCTCGAACAGCGGTTGCCGCATGTTACGAACACGCGTCGACTAAGAACCCGTCTCATAGTATATATGGGATTTTTTAGATAAGTTTTATAGGGATTAACCCTAACAGTAAGTATCCCGTGTCGGAAAGACTTACAAATTTGTGCTCACTCTACGCGGTCATTATCAAACTAGCTGTCTGCGCAAAAACTATACAAAACTCGCAAGTAATTACTGTTGCGGCTCCAATCTTCCGCGAGATCAAAAAACCGACGTCCTGGCATTCGCTGTGCATACGACGATCTCCCCGCCCATGTCAGATTTCTGATGTGCGGCTCATGCCCGTTCATCAATCCTGGTAAGTTCTTCATTTATGCAACGCTTCACAACGACCCGTCGAATTCGGAATCATCTCATCTTGGGCACCATCCTGTGTGCATCTTGGTTCAGCCCTCAAGCAGCGGCAGCTTTGGTGGACCTGAATCTCATCGTCACGCCGTCGGGCGGAGTTTTTCAATATAACGCCACCGTGACGAACAATAGTATGGTGGACCTTACCTTGGTGAGTATCGTGGATGCTCCGAAGGCTGAACCTCTGATCGGGACATCGCTCAAAGCGCCCGCGGGCTTTATCGCTCTCTATGACTCCGGCCTCGGCATCATCGACTTCCTTGAAGCCTCGAGCGTCTTCGCAGCCGGCACGACGGTGGGTGGATTCAGTTTTAGCAGTGCCACTCTTGCCGGCACCATGTTCTTCACCAAGTTCGAAGCCCTCAACGTAGACGGAGGCACCTTCCTCGGAACTATCACCACCCAAGTCGGTCCCGGAGGTGCTTCGGTTCCCGACAGCGCCTCGACGGTTACGTTAGCATCGTTCGCCATCGCATTTCTAGCACTCGCCCGGCGTCTTTCGCGTTCCCGCGAAACGCAGAGCGAGACAATCTAAACCCACATCGCTGCACCGTCCGCTGGTCGAAGAGACCTCGGAGGGATGAAGCTTATCCAAAGAAACTCCCACATGAAATTACTTCGTCGTGCCGCGCTACCTAGTATGTTAGCGCTTGCAACCCTTACTACCTCCACGCCGGCTTTCGCCAGCAGTCACCGCGAAGCGCCGATCACGGCGCTCGATCACAAAGCCGATATCACGGATGTCTATGCATTTCGCAGTTACGACGCGAATGCCCTGCCACGGGTAACGTTGATAATGTGTGTCGATCCGCTGTTAGAGCCGTCAAATGGCCCTAACTGGTTCCCGTTCGATCCGGAGATCCTCTACGAGATCAACGTCGACAATAATAACGACGCTATTGCGGATGTAGTCTTCCAAGTGCGCTTCAACATCGAGCAACGGCTCCCGGGGCTTTTTCAAGTCTACGCTGGGTCCGGGTCAGGAGTTGTCGCCCCGGCGAATTCGCCCGCGCCGGTACCTCCTGGCACACTTATTGTGCCTCCTAAAATTGATTCGTTCAATAGCCCCGGTTTGGGTCAGCGTCAGGAATACACCATCACCATGGTCCGGGGCGGCGTTTCAACCCCCATTACCGGTGCCTCCCCTTTTTACGCGGTGCCCGCCAACGTCGGGCCACGCACCATGGATTACCTCGCGTTGTTCAACGCGGGAACCTATACAACAAACACGGCAAACGTGCGCGTGTTTGCGGGAACGACCGACGATCCTTTCTGGATCGATGTCGGAGGTGCATTTGACACGTTGAACACTCACGTCGGCCCCGTGCTCACCCCGGCGCAGGATGCAGCGAAGACTAATTTCGCTGCCGACATGCTCTCTGGCTTCTCGATTAACTCGATCGCGATCGAACTGCCCGTCTCGATGCTGACACGCACAGGTGCGGTCGAAGCCGCGACTTCGTCCGCGGCAACTATCGGGGTGTGGGCTACGACCTCTCGGATGCGGACGACTGTTCGGCGCTCACCCTTGCCTCAGGTTAGCTCCGGGGCTTGGAAGCAGGTGGCGCGGCTGGGGAATCCGCTGTTCAACGAGCTTCTGATCGGGACTGGGTCCAAAGACCGCTTCAGTATGGACGTTCCCTCCAATGACGCTCAGTTTGCGTCCTTCTTCCTTGATCCAGCACTTGCTCGCGTGATTAACGCCCTCACCGCTGGTGCCGTTTCGATCCCGGCTCCTCCGCGCAACGACCTGCTGCCGTTGGTAACTTACGCGCCGCCCATTGCCGCCCCCGGCACCCCCGCCGGCCCCGTCGCGGATCTCCTCCGATTGAATACCGGCGTTGCGCCCACGGCACCGGCCAGCGCTAACCGGCTCGGACTGCTGGGAGGCGATCCAGCCGGATATCCGAATGGGCGTCGCCTGATGGACGACGTGACCGACATCGCGTTGCGCGCGGTGGTCGGAGTATTAAACCCCGCGTTTAATATGAGTCCCAACAACCTTCTCGGCGACGGCGTTAACGTGAACGACGCGCCTTATCGCACGACATTCCCCTACTTGGCCGACGCTCCGACTGGCCGCGACCGGCGTCATATCGATCCGGGCGAGCCTCTCAATTGAGCGGCGTGTAGTTTGCTCTTGCTGCTCTTGTAGGGAGCAGCGGTAGCTAGCTCTGCGGAAGTGCCCGATGCGGTGACTCCTGCAGAGCGACAAATCGGCCCGGCGCATATTCTCGCGTCCGGGCCGACGTCGCAAAGTTCCTTTCATTATTGGAAGGGGACTAGACGGGCAGAGTGCCTGTTGGTAGGATCCGGCAGGGCGGGTTACACTTTATCCGGCGTTGTCCGGCGTGATGTTTACACAATGGCGGTTTTGGTAATCATTTTGCCGATCTTTCTGCCGATCTTTTCGCTAGGCTATAAATCGGTCTACCGAAGATTAAAGGACAGTCAGCGTGGCCGAAGGCTGCTCTTTTGCCGATCTTAAGGACCGATGCAGTGGCGTCACCCACCGCTCTGGACGCCGATTGAAACGTGGGTTTCTCGGGGTGACTCCAGTGCGAAAGCGAACCCCTCAATTTACGAAAGCGCTTTGAATGTCGCCAGTGCCGCGGACGTGGCCACGTTCTCGCATCGCTTGTCACTTCGTGGCGCTGCGACACATGGGCTGCACGGGCAAAGAATCAGACCCGAGAACGTCTCACCGCGTTCATCCGCTCAGCGCTCAGCGCTCAGCCAGTGCGCCCGGCGCGACAGGACTTTCTCCTGGCGTTTCCGGCCGCAGGCCGCTGCCAGGCGGGTTAAGATTATTCGCCGTCATCGGCAATTCCGACCGCGGTAGAATCACCACCGCCCACGGCGACGTCAGAGCCTGAGTCACCATCGCATCCGGCGCAGGCGAAATCTCCCGATAATCAATCACCAGTCGTCCTTCGCGCACCCGCGCGCCGATAATTTCGGCGCCGTACCCGCCCGTATTTTTTTCCCCAAGGAAGATCACTGCCGCCATCTCGCTCCCAATGTTCAAAGCCCGCGGCACGTCGCGACCTACTTGCTGCCAAAACGCCTGCCATTGATCCGGCGTGCGCAGCTCCCGAACCCCAGAAGCGGACGAACCTCCGTGTTGCCCTGACCACCGCGCAATCAGCGCCGGAGCCTTCTCTTCGTTCTTCACGGCCGCACCACACCCGAGGGTCAACGGAAGCAGACCAAGCAGTAATAACGCCGTGGGTTTCATCAGCTGAGAAAAGGGAACCACCGGCTTACAGTCGTCACCGTTTGCTCCGTTGCAACCGGAGAGACTGCGCGGGACTTCAAACTGGGAAAATCTCCGGAGCGCATCGCGGCCTTTCCCCCTTTTCGCCCGGTATACTTGCGTTTCCTCCCATCAGGTAAGAACAATGGAGCGCGACGTGGAACTCTCGTCCGTTCCGAACGCGGCGGTCCCGGACGGCTGAAATTATCCCTGACTGAGCTCCGTCGAGCCTGCCTCGGTCGCGGATTTCGCACCAACCATCCTGATCTGAGTCCATGAACAAGCAAACGTTGTTTTCTCATTTTCTATGCGCCTCGTCTTGATCATTCTCGGCACACTCGTCGCCCTCATCCTTCTCGCGGTGGCGACCGTGCCGCTGTGGTTAGGCGCGGCCCTGGGTTCCCTCGGACCGCGCTTCGGGCTTACGTTTGGGAAGTACGAACGGGTTGGCTACTCGCGCTTCGCCCTTCGCGATGTTGCTTACCGCACTCCAACAATCAACGCCACGCTCTCTCGCGTCGAACTCACCACCCCCGTCGCCTGGCTCTGGCAGCGCACGACCGCCGAAGGGGCCGACCTCACGGCTGCAAACTGGAAGGTCGAGATCACCGCATCGAACGACCCGGCGGCGCCCGAGTCCGATCCTTCTGCCGCCACCGGCTGGATGCCGCTCCGCGCCACGATTCAGGACGCCATTGGACAACTCGACCAATCGATCGACGTCGCCCAGATCGGAAACGGAACGATCATCTGGCCCGGCGGCACGGCCACCGTTGCGGCGACGTCCTGGAAGGATCGCACGCTTTCGCTCCGAGGGGTAACGTATCAGGAATTCAACGTCGACGCAGAGTTTGCGGCGCCTGTTGCGACCGAGGAACTGAAACTTTCAATCCGCGTGAACGACGGCGAAGGCGCGGCCACCCTGATCAGCCGCGGCAACACGCTATCCGGCTCCTTCGAGCTCTGGGACCAGCCGGGCACTCTCAGCGCCCGCTTTGGTCCCGAGGGTTGGATTCCGGAGGAAGCGGGCCTTGTCGCCACAAATTGGATACTGCCCGGCGAGCGACTGAAGCTGGGGGAGTTCTACCAAACTGCCGGGGGAAGCGCGCGGGTCACTTGGCGGGACGAACGATTCTCTGCCGTCGTCGACGCCCGCGGCACTCCCGTTGAGGTCGAGGGGCAACAAGTGCCCCCGCTCGACCTCGCCCTCCGCGCCAGCGGCGATCTCGAAGAAATTACCGTCGAGGAATTTCGAGCCGACTTACCGGGCCTCACCGCCGCGCTCAATGCGCCGTTCGCCATTAACCGGGAGGGGCAAATCGAAGGCGAACCGGCGCGTCTCCACCTCGCGGTCGATCTCGCCCAGCAACCATGGTTCACCGCCACCGGAACGATCAACGGCGAAGCCCAACTCACCTCCGGCGAATCGCGGATTCCGAACATCGCATTCCAAATCGAGGCCAGCGAAGTCGTCGCCGAGGGCGTGGAAGTCGCCGCGGCGTCGCTTCAAGGCCGGTTCGACTCACCGCGGCTACTGATTGAATCCGGCTCCCTCGAAGGCAGTGATGGCACGAAGCTGTCATTCAATGGCGGATACGACACGGAAGCCAAAGAGATTATCGCCGCCGCGCTTGCCGGCGAAATCAGCCGAACCACGCTCGCCCGCTGGCTACCTGAGCAACCCGCGTTCGAACGCGTGTCCGTGGACGCCACCGCCGAGGGTCTGTTGCCGGATATCCGCCACCGCGGATCAAGCAAGGTTGCCGCCGTGACGATGTCCGGGCTAAAACCGGTCGACGTTGTGCTCTCCTGGAACGGCGTCGGACGCGTAATCGAGAAATTCTCCACCGTAGTGTCGGCCGATGACAGCGAGCTCTCGGTCAGCGGTTCAGTCACGGCGGACGCCGTGCGCCTCACCGACTTTGCCTTCGCCCCGAACGGCGCGACGGCCTTCCGCCTGCAGGCGCCCGCCACGTTCCAGTGGTCGCCGACCCTACGACTCGACGCGCTGCGGCTGGAAGGCCCCGATGCCGCCTTGCACGCCGGCGTCACGTGGGGCACGACGGGCCGCATCGAGGCGGCGGTGCGCGGGGTGAAGTCGGATTGGCTCACCGATTTTAGTTCGCTCCCGGCTCGGACGTGGGAAATCGCTTCGTTCGCGCTCACGGGCTCGTGGGATGATGGACCCATGACGTTCTCCACCACGGCCGGAGCCACGCTGACCATGGACGCCACGCGCCAAGCCACGGTTCATCTTGATGCCCGCGGCGATGCCGAGGGCGTCCAAGTCAACGCGCTGCGAGCCGGCGTCGATGACGACACGGTTGTGAACGCACGCGGTTTCCTGCCCGCCACGATCACGCCCGGTGCCGCGTCGATGCTGACGATTGATTCGGACGGCCGCATCGCTCTCGACGCAACGACAGCGGCCCATGCGGACTTCTGGCGCGAGTTCGCCGAAGCGACTGGGCTCACGCTCACCGATCCGCGCGTATTCGCGCGGCTGTCGGGCACGTGGACCCAGCCCGAAGGGGAGCTCCAGATCAGCGCCGGCCGCATCGCGTTGGAACCCAAGGACGGAGCAAAGGCCCTCCCACCCGTTGATAACCTCGACGTGCGCGTCGTCGCATCACCGGACGCCATTGTCCTCGAAACGTTGGCCCTCAGCGTGGCCAGCCAGACCGTCAGCGCCAGCGGCCGGCTGCCGGTTCCCGCGCGTGGCTGGGAGACACTGCGGGAGAACCCGCTCGAGTTCGTGCGCAAGCGCGGTGATTTTCGTATTCAGATTCCCGATGCGGACCTCGCCGCATTTAACGATGTGCTGCCCGAGGCGGTGTTGCCACAAGGCCGCGCCAAAGTGGCGATTGCTCTGGAGAACGGACAACTCAACGGCAGCGTCCAGCTGGAGGGCGCCGCCACGCGTCCACTCGGTCCCGCCGGTGCCTTGCGCGATATCCAGGTCGACGTGCAACTCGAGGGCCAGAACCTCATCGTCCGTTCCATCTCGGCCGAGACCGGCGGTGAAACTGTGCGGCTCACCGGCCGGATTGGCTTGCCGGATCTGAATGAATTGCGCGGGGAAGAAAAGGACCTGCTGAGCAGGCTAAACTACGACCTTGAGTTAAAAGGAGCCAATCTCCCCTTTGTTCGCAAAACCGGTTTGCTCGTGCGCGGCGATGTCGACGTCACGCTTACCTCCCCCGAGTCCGGCACGCCTCAACTCGGCGGCACGGTTCGCCTGCGCGACAGCCTTTTTCTCCAGGACCTGCGCGCCCTTTTACCTGGCGACACCCGCAGCAAATCGAGTCGGCCACCGTATTTCGCCGTCGAAGTGGAACCGTTTGAGGACTGGCGCCTCGCGATCGATGTGGTCGGCACCGAGTTCATGCGCCTCCGCGCCACCGGCTTCACCGGCGTGGCGTCGGCACGTTTCCAACTTGGCGGCACCTTGGGCGAGCCGAGGTTGCTCGGCGATGCGATCATCGATCGCGGACAGGTGCGGTTTCCGTTTGCCTCCTTCGAGGTTCAGACCGGACGGGTCTCACTCACGCGCGCCAACCCGTTTGAACCGCAGATCGAGCTGACCGCCACGACGCGCCGCTATGAATTTGATCTCCGTCTCGAGGTTACCGGCGACGCCTCGGACCCCGAAGTGAAGTTCACGTCTTCACCGCCATTGGAGCATGGTCAGGTGCTGCAAATGGTCCTGGCCGGCATCGTCCCCAACACGGATGTGACCGTCACCCAGCAACAACGCGTCACGCGACTGGGCGCGTATCTCGGACAAAATCTGCTATCCAGTTTAGGCGACGGCGACGACTCCAGCCGGTTATCGATTACAACCGGTGAGGACATTTCCGAGCAGGGCCGCGAAACGTATCGGTTTGATTATAGCCTGAGCGAAAAGTGGGCGCTCACCGGCGAGTATGACGAATATGATACGCAAACCTTCGGAGTGAAATGGCGGGCCATTTCCCGCGGAGGAAGCGGCACCGCGAGCACCCCGACTGAAAGCACCTCGACTGAAAGCGCCGGCGCCGATGGCGACTCGGCCGAAGCCGAACCATCCGCGGATCCCGCCAAAATCGACGTGAAGGGACTCGGCTTCTTCGGCGATCGCGAAATGGAGGCGTCGCTCCGCCGGCTCCTGGGCACCGAACGTCTCACAGATATGGATACGAACGCGACCGAAGACGCACTGTTCCTGCTCATGTCGGCGGTGAAGGAAAAAGGTTATCTGAACCCAACCATCGAACTCACCATCACGACGCGCGACGGAGAGAAAATTCCACTCACCGTAGGCGCCGAGCTCGAGTCGACGCTGCCGCGGGCGCTGACCGCGCGCGAGGTGACGTTTCAGGTCAACCCTGGCCTGCGTTACCTAGTGGACGACGTTCAGTTCGACGGACTCGAAGTGCTGCCGGAAGACCGGGCGCGCGCGTTCTTTGCGGGTGACGTCGGTCTTTTCAGTCGCAAAGCCTCCCGGGTGTACACTCCGGCCCGGCTCGCTCGCAGCGTGGAAAGTCTCGCCGCGGAATTGCGCAGCCGCGGTTACGCCGAAGCGCGGGTCAACGCCGAAAAGGTCGCGATCGACGAGGCGACCGGAGCGGTGAGCCTGAGTGTGCAGGTAAACGAGGGCCCCCGCTGGCACGTGGCTACCGTGGCGGTTGAAGGCGTGGAGCAAACTAACGTCGAACTGCCCGAGACCGCTCACTATGCCGGGATCCCATGGACGGAATCGGTCGAACAGGATATTTCCGCCGAGTTGCGCAAAGCGTATCTGGCTGCTGGATACCCGGACGTGCGCGTGCGGATCGCGCACACGCAGCCCGAGCCGGGCGCGAACGCGGAGCGCGTTGTACCCATCGTTGCGCAGGTCAATCCCGGGCGTCCGGTCACGTTGGGTGAAATCCGCTATGAAGGTTTGGTGAAGACTCGGGAATCGGTCCTCGATCGCCGCGTGCAAAACGAACCGGGCGAGCCGCTCAACCTGCTCGAACTCGAGCGGGCACGTTATCGGATGTCTCGCTTGGGAATCTTCGAGCGAATTGACCTCGAACTCGAGCCGGAGGACGGCGCCGTGCGGGATGCCGTGTTCTCCGTGGAGCCCGGCCGGGAGCTCGAGGTGAATGTACTCGCCGGCTACAACACCTACGAGCAGCTGCGGGCCGGAGTGGAGGTGCGACGCTATAATATTTGGGGTCGCGCGCACCAGACTCGCGCGCTCCTCGCGCAATCGCTCAAGAGTTCACGGGGCGAATATACGTACACGGTGCCCGAACTCCTCGGAGAAGATATCAACGGCACCGCGCGCCTCTTTGGGCTGCAGCGGGAAGAGGTCGCCTTCCTGCGCAAAGAATACGGCCTTAACCTCTCCGTTGATACTCCTCTGAGTTTCCTCGGTGCCACCGCGACGGCCGGCTATACTTACGAGGTCCTGCGGAATGAAGATAATGAACTCGAGACCAGTGGGGTTGACCAAACGCAGGTGGAAGTGGCAAGTGTCCACGTGGCGCTCACGCGTGATCGCCGGGACAACCCGTTACTTCCACGCCAGGGGTACCGACTGTACGGACGCGCGGAGGCGGCCAGTCAGTTCCTGGGCGGACGCGCCGAGTATCAGCGTTTTGAATTCGGCGGCTCCCACCACATCGCGTGGGGCGAGGGACGTTGGTGGCATTTCGCCGGATCCCACGGTGTCATCACCACCTTCGGCGATAATGACGAGCGACTCCCGGTAAACCGCCGCTTCTATCCCGGTGGGGATGGCAGCATTCGCGGTTACAACAATGGCGAAGCGGCACCCCGCGGCGCGGACGATCGCTTCATGGGCGCAAAAGCCTACACCCAACTGAGTGTGGAATTCGAACAGGCGCTCGTGCAGAATATCTCCGGCGTGCTGTTTGTGGATGCCATGGCCACCGCGGCACAACTCGCCGACTATCCCTTTCAGGACACTTTGGTCTCGGTGGGACTAGGCGTACGTTATCGCACGGTCGTTGGCCCGATCCGAGTCGAGTACGGCCACAACCTCAACCCCCGTCAGGGCGATCCGTCGGGAACATTTTTATTCTCCATTGGATTCCCGTTCTGACCTGACTGCCCGCCCAAGCTGGGCTTGCCGGTCGGCGCCCGGCAGGGGTCGGCAAAGCAGTGCAGAAGAACTCCGTTAGCGGCCCACTTCGCGTTCCAGCGCCAGGACGCGACCATTGGCGAAGAGGACGCTGAAGCGCTCCCGTTCCCGGCGGTTGGGATCGGATAGATAATACGGATACAGCGGATCTCCCCACATGTAATACCGATGATACCACCCGCGATAGAGCGGCACGCCCGCCGGGGTATCGTAGGTAACATAATGCCAGACTTCATTGGTACTGTCCGCGTCGGTGCGCATGGTAAAACGATCCGGCTCGCCGAGCGCCAGCCGCACCGCCTCGGCGGAGAAGCCGACGGCCACCTGGCCACGTCGAATCATCTCCTGCTGCGCCGGGTCAAGCTGGGCAAACAGTTCCGGATTTTGCCTGATCCGACTCGCGGTCGTGGAACAGCCGGCGGCAAACAACGCCAGCAGGGTCAGGGTGGAAAAAAACAGGAACTTCGATTTCATAATGGTAATCATCCCCGGGCGAAGATTACGCCGACGGTTCGCTGCAGTATACTCGTTCCTCCATTGGCTCGAAACCGGACAATCCCGGAGAATATAATCGAGCGATTCTTCCATCCGTAATCGGACAATATCTGCCTGACAAGTCGTTCGTCACAGATTCCGACTCCGGCCCGGCACGGCGGAGCAAGGCATCGGCACCGGGGAATTTCTCATTGCGGACCTCACGGACGCCGCTTTGCTGCCCCGAACGCGACCGTAGTTTCTCTCGGAATTGCATCCGGGCGCGTTCCCTTTCCCCATGAACACTCTCGATTACGCCGTGCTGGCTATTTACTTCGTGGGCATGGCCGGCATCGGCTTCTGGTCAATGCGGCGGGTGAAAGGCCAGGAGGATTATTTTCTCGGGGGTCGGGCATTCGGGAAAGTATTGCAAACGTTCGCCGCTTTCGGCGCCGGTACGGGATCCTCCGATCCGGTGAATACCGCACGCACCACGTTTACCAGCGGCATGAGCGGAATCTGGAGCACCCTGTCGTGGCTCTTCGTCACGCCTTTTTACTGGATCATCGCCATCTGGTATCGGCGCATGCGCCACCTCACCTTGGGCGATTGGTTCGTCGAACGCTACGAATCCAAGCGGCTGGGCGCTGCCTATACAGTTTTTGGCCTCTTGTTTTATATTGTCTACGCATCGATGCTTTTTTCCGCGATCGGCAAGGTGGCCGCGCCGCTGATCGGGAACACGTTGCTAATCGGGGACACCGCGATTGCACTCGAATACGTCCTTGTCCCCGCCATCGCCTTGATCGTGATCGTCTATGGGGTGATGGGCGGATTGACCGCCGCGTACTGGACGGATCTCGTCCAGGGCATTTTCATCATTGTGCTGTCCGTGCTGCTCGTGCCGTACGGTCTGACCGCACTCGTGGCCAAGTTCGGCGACCCCAGCACCGACGGCATGATGCAGGGTTTCCGGATCATGCACGAACAACTGCCGAGTTCGCTTTTCTCCATGGTGGGTTCGACCACCACAAGCGAGTTTCCCCTGCACCGGATTATCGCGGTGACCATAATTTCGCTCCTGGGCGTAGCGGTCCAACCGCATTTCATCACCACCGGCGGCGGATCAGCCAAAACCGAGAGTAGTGCCCGGGTGGGCTTGGTCGCAGGTAATCTCGCGAAGCGCCTTTGCACCATCGGCTGGGCGCTGACCGCCCTGATTATTCTGGCGCTCTTTGCCGACAACCCCGAGCTGGCGGCCGATCCCGACAAGGCGTGGGGCATCGCCTCTCGCGAGTTGCTCGGACCGGGCCTCCGCGGGCTGATGCTCGCCTGTATGCTCGCCGCGCTGATGAGTTCGGCGGATACCTATATGCTGGTCTGTTCCGGGCTGGTCGTGCGCAACCTCTACGCGCCCTTTATCAACCCGCGCGCCTCCGAAAAAGAATATCTGTTCGTCGGCCGACTGAGCGGCGCGATCATTATTGTCGGCGCCGTGGTGATGTCGTGGTCGATGATGAATGTGTTCCAGCAACTGCAGTTGACATGGATCGTACCCATGGTCTTCGCCGCGCCGTTTTGGGTCGGAATGGTCTGGCGGCGGGCGACCCGCGCCGCGACGTGGACGACGATGATCTATGCCGCTCTCGCCTTCTTTATCATCCCCTGGCTGACACCGATCATTTCGCCGAGCCTGCGGACGGACCCGCACTTCACGCAGACCAATCAGATCGTAACGACTGTCACGTCGAGGCCGGCGGCACCCTCGGATGTGCGCCGACGCGAAGCGGCCCAGAACAACTGGGCCGCGCGTCAAGCCGAAGCCCGTGCGATCAACGATGCGCCGCGGCGCGACCTCGCGCTCGCCGCACTTGGGCCCTCGCCGGAAACCCTGATCGTGGGGCAGACTCTGGAGGAGCGCTCCACCACGGGCGGCGTCGCTATATATTGGAGCGGGCGCGTGCAGCCCACCGGCGAAACCACGCTACGCGAGGTTTCACGCACTCCGATCGAGCAGGGCGAGGTGATCGTGCAGGAATACGATGGCCCACTGCGAGCCACGGGTAATTTCAATCTGGATTTCCTCATCTACGATTGGTTCGGAATGGACATGCGAACGCGCAGCAATGCCATGCTCGCGACCCTGGAACTTCCACCGAAGATTATCACGCCCTTCCTCGTGATGATCCTGGTGAGTCTTGCCACCAAACGAAATGACGCGACCGCCCTGGATCGATATTACGTGAAGATGAAAACACCCGTCCTGCCTGATCCGCAGCAGGACCGCGACGAGCTGGAGCGGTCGTTTGCGGAGCCGCGGCGCTTCGAACACCGGAAAATCTTTCCGAACTCGGACTTCGAAATGCTTAAACCAAATCGGCTGGACGTCGCCGGGTTCGTCCTGACGTTCGCGGCGACATTCGCAATTGTCGGCCTGGCTGCATGGGTGGCCGGGATCGGTGGATAACGACCTTATCCAAACGTGGCCGGCAACTCATAGGCCGCACGCGTCTCAGCGCTCAAACGCGCCGCCGAGTTAGCATCGAGATAGATGGTCGTGTCTGGGTGCTCGCGAAGAATTGACGAGGGCGCTGCCGGCGTAATGGGTCCCTCAATACAGATCCGGACGGCCTCCGCCTTGCGCGCATCCGGCACCGAGACGATCAGCGTGTGCGCCTTGAGCAACTGCCGCACGGAAATGGAGATCGCCTGCTTTGGCACCTCGTCAATCGAGCGAAACCAGCCCTCGCCGACCTGCTGCCGCCGGCAGGCGTCGTCAAGGTTCACTACCACGTAGGGATGCTCCGTCACAAAATCGGCCGGGGGATCATTAAACGCGAGGTGGCCATTCTCGCCGATGCCCGCAAAGGCGAGGTCGACGGGCGCAATGCTCAGCAAAGCGCCGAGTTCGTGACACGTCTGCTCAGGATCTTGTTCGCCATCGATCAAGTGATAATAGCGCAGCCCGGTCTTCGCAATGAAACGCTCCCGCAGGTATTTTCGAAAGCTGGCCGGATGCTCCGCGCTCAAGCCCACATATTCATCGAGGTGAAACATCTCGACCTTGCTCCACTCGATGGCGGGCAACGCCGTCAGCGCGTCGAGAAACTCAAACTGCGAACCACCCGTGGCAGCGAGGAGACGGCAGCGGCCCTTTTGCGCGATAACGCGCTGGAGGACGTGAGCCGCTTGGTGCGCCGCGGCGGCTCCGAGCGCGTATTTGTTGGGATAACATTTCAGATGCATAGCGGGAAACGCGCGCTGGGACAGCGGGTCCTGTAGAATCGAGATTCTCCGGGTTACTCCGACTTCGCCCGTGAACCCGCTGCTCCTGGAAACACGCGATCGGCGAAATCCCAATATTGTGTCCAGTCGACGAGATTCAGATTATGGATACCTTCACGGATATGATAGTGAGCGTGATCGCCATGCAGCGACCCGTTGATCGCCGGCATTTGCTGCCTGAGCCCGAGTGCGTCCTGACCGAAGAGTTGAAACACCGGCCGTGCATGAACCAGGCTGAGAAATTCACCCCGGGGATCGGCCCACAAATCCTTTTCGGCACTGCCCACCGCCACGGCCCGCGGAGCGATCAACGCCATTAGCATATGTTGATCCACTGGCAGGGCATCCTCGCGGCCGTTGTAGTCCTTGAACTTCGCGTTGAACCAATGCGGGAAACTGCGGTTGATCACCGCGATCGTTTCCTTCTTGGGCGTACGATGCCGATGCAGGGTCGCACCTCCGCAACCGGAGTCATTCGAGCACGCCAGCGCGAAGCGCTGATCCTCGGCGGCCGCCCACAGCGCGGCTTTTCCCCCGCGGGAGTGTCCGATCACCGCGACCCGATCCTTGGCAATGGCCGGATCTGTCACCAAATAGTCCATACAGCGACTCGCGCCCCAGCCCCAAGCCGCCAGCACGCCCCAGGAGTCGGACCCGCCCTCCGATTTAAGCACCCCGTGAATGCCCTCTTGGACCGCATCTTTCTCTTTCTTATCGGGCGCCACATCACCGTTGAAGAAGGCCGCCATCGCGTAGCCACGCGCGATCCCTTCCTCGGCGGGCCAGAATTCAGACTTTTTCGCCCGGGTGGGGTCGATGTTGTCGATCGAGCGATTGCATATGAGGAGAAAGGCCGGGACCGGTTTGCGGGCGTGATTCGGGACGAAGAGCGAGAGGTTGATAGTCACAGACTTCCCCTCTGCGGATAACGTGATTGCCACTTGCCGGAGGGTCGCGGCCCCGTTCATCGCGTTCCGATCTTCGTTCACGACCTTGAACGTTTGCTGATACGCCCGCGTCGGGGCGCGGCCATAAACATGCTCGCGGAAGAGTTCGAGCACCTCCGGCCGGCGCCGCTGGGTCCACTCCTCGACCGTCGTAATGCGTTGCCCATTCGCGCTGATCAGCGGATCTGGGACACTATAGGCGGGCGTTTCGGGACCATCCGCCGGGAAATGGCGCGCGGGCTCGGAACCAGCTACAAAACTCCCCCCGGCCACCAGACCGACAACGGCGCAAACCATGGCAGAGCGGACTACGCGACGATTCGAAGGGGTGAAAGCGTTCATGCGCCAAGGGCGTTAACACGGCGCCTCCCCTCCGTAAAGAAACGGAATCATTTGC
Organism: Opitutales bacterium; assembly: GCA_038320495.1. Classification (GTDB taxonomy): domain Bacteria; phylum Verrucomicrobiota; class Verrucomicrobiia; order Opitutales; family Opitutaceae; genus ER46. The sequence goes on from JBBQEG010000076.1 coordinate 16,864, forward strand.
GCGCATGTTTCGGTCACCCATCACCGGATCGCACCGTCT
>JBBQEG010000077.1:0-16799 GCA_038320495.1 Opitutales bacterium
AAGAAGCGGGTGGCGAAAACGAAAATTCCGACGGCGCCAGTCAAGGTGAAGCCATCGAAGAAGCCAGCGAAGAAGCCGGACGCGAAGTAGGAGTGGGGCGGGATGCCGGCCGATCATGTCGATCAGCTCATGCCGCCATGGTGGCAATTCGGCGCGCCCCAAGGCCTTCGAAATCGCGGAAACGCATCCCGGCGAAAATTGTTTCGGCTCGCATTCGCAAGCTCGCCGGTCTGCTGGATCCGACTCAATTAAGAGCCGCGCTTGACTGCTCGTCTGCGCTTGTCGGATCCGAACAAGCGGCGGCTGTTGCAGAACGTTCGCTACGCGCCAGCATGGATTGCTGCCATCATGCGCCAAGTGGCGGAATCAGCGAAACTCTGACCATGGACGATTACTTTGCGCTGGCGAAGGAAGAGACGAGGGCAATGGTGGAAGCCGACCCTCGGCTATCGAATAGGAAGCAGACGGCACCTGCCGTAGGACACAGCCTGACAGCAAGGCCGAGCATCGACATGCGTTACGAAGCTTCCGGGCTATCCGCGCTGTCAGAACGATCCATCGAGCCACAAAATGACTTCCCGACAAATAGCATTCGTGTCCGGCTTTGCATCCCTCGTGCTGACCACGCTGGCGTGGTTACTTCTGCAAAATCTGACGCTCGGCAACAAGCAATTCGACGAACGCATTCATACCGGCTATGCGGTCTCGGACCCGCAATTCGAGCGCGTGATGGGCGTCGTGCTTGGACCTACGATCGTCGGCGGCAATCGTGTCCACGCGCTGCAAAACGGCGACGAGATTTTCGCGGCGATGCTCGGTGCGATCCGAAGCGCGCAGCACTCGATCACGTTCGAGACCTATATCTACTGGTCTGGAACGATTGGAAAGGAGTTTGCCGAAGCGCTCGTCGAACGCGCTCGCACCGGTGTCAGCGTCCAGGTGATGCTGGACTGGTGGGGAACCGAGCTCGACGAGTCGAACTTGAATGCCATGCGCGCAGCCGGAATCGACGTGAGGCGCTACAACCCGCCGCGCCTAGCCACGCTGGGCCGCATAAATAACCGCACGCACCGCAAGCTGCTGGTCGTCGATGGCCGTGTCGGCTTCACCGGCGGCGTCGGCGTTGCCGACTCATGGCGCGGGCACGCTCAGGACCCGCAGCACTGGCGCGACACGCATTACCGAGTTGAGGGGCCGGTGGTCGCACAGCTGCAGGCAGCCTTCCTGAACAACTGGGTCACGGTGACCGGCCGCGTGCTGCATGGCCAGAAGTACCTGCCGCCACTTGGCGACGTCGGCACGCAGGCTGCGCAAGCCTTCACCAGCTCCCCCGGCGGCGGAGCCGAGAGCATGCAGCTGATGGTGTTGATGTCGATCGCTGCGGCGCGCAGTACGCTGACGCTGTCGATGGCCTATTTCGTTCCTGACAATGCGGCCGTCAATTCGCTCGTCGCGGCAGCGCGGCGCGGGGTTCGGGTGCAGATGATCGTGCCTGGCGTGCACACCGACCGCGAAATTTTGCGCCGCGCGTCGCGGTTTGAGTGGGGGCCCTTGCTGCGCGCCGGCATCGAAATTTACGAGTACCAGCCGACCATGTACCACTGCAAGGTTATGATCGTCGACGACCTGTGGACGTCGGTTGGATCGAGCAACTTCGATAGCCGCTCGTTTAGCGTCAACGACGAGGCCAATCTGAATGTTTTGGATGCGCCGTTTGCCCAGGCGCAGCGGGCGACTTTTGAGGCCGACCTCCGGCTGTCGCGCCGCGTAACGCTGGCTGAATGGGAAGGCCGGAGTTGGACCGACAAACTGCTCGACGCACTCGCCGGGACGCTGAGTTCGCAGTTGTGAGACCTCTACAGCGGCAGAGGCGGCGTAAGAGCTTGCCTACATGCGCGGGGTGCAGCTGACCGACCTGACACCGTTGAATCCCGAGCCGGAACAGGCCTCGAACCTGCGCCCTGCTCCGCATTAGAGCCCCGACATCCGTCCGCGCGTATCTTGCGCTTACTAGCGACTCGCGCCCGGACCCCTGCTATGGATCGACCCAACCTCCCCGCGTGCCGCGAAGGTAGTGCTAATTCCATTACGCCGCTCCACGTTGCGCGCCGATCAATGGCGGCGCCGGGTAAGTAGGTCCCGGGGCTTGACGAAAAGGGGGAGTCGGTTCGCTCAGACGGTTTCAAGTCGCTTCAGCAAGAGCATCCGGGCGTCTTCATTCTTCCAGTAATTATCGGCAAGCTTCGGGTAGGCGGGCACGATCGCGGCGATGAACAGAGTGCCCAGGAGATTCTTGAACCTTGGACGGACCAACTCGTCTCGCAGTGGAGCAACCGAGTTTAACTCCCGCCGGGCGACCATATCCTGCAGCCGCTGGGTATAGTCCCCGTAGGCGTTGAAGGTCCGGGCGGGGTTGCAGACGAGTCGCGTGAGTAGACTCAGGAAGGGCTTCGGAATATCGTTAGCCAGGACTCCGACGACCGTGTCATTTCCAGGATCGAAGGGGAAATAGTCCCACCCTTGCAGGTTGCGGTAGCTGCCGACGGCAATCGAATACTCCATCTCGGCAAAACGCCGCGCACCCGCTTCGCCGCCGATGCCGCGGGTGAGCGCCGCGGCGAAGCGCACGCGTGCAGCCGGTGAAACTGTGGCGTGATCGAGGATGAAGGTGGCGGTGTCCACCGCAAGCTTCTGCATCGCCAGGGAGATCACGAATCGCATGAGCGTACGAGACTCCGGCTCGAGTCGGCGGCTGACGTCCAACACCGGCTGCAGGATGGTAAACGCCTCGTCACCCCGCCCGTCGAGCGCCTGCAGCGCCGCGATGGCGCACGCCCGCTGCACATAGGTGCGCAGGGGCGGGTAGGCGATGAGCTCAGCGTTGTGGTCGCTGACCGTGAGGTCCGCGATCCGCTCAAACGTCGCGAGCTCCCCCCACCACTTGCCCAGTGGAGCAAGGTCCGCCCAATCTGCCTCGATCAGTTCGCGGTTGGCCAGGAGCCACACCGCCCATGCGTCGACCTTCGATGGATCCCAGTTCGGACGGGGCTGGTAATTTCGTGGCGGCGCGCGGAAGTCCCGGCCGAGGGAATGGTTCTTCCCGTAGCGCATCAGTACTTCGAAGCTCTTCTCGGCGCCCTCGAACGCGACCGGATCCCGCAGCGGACGCCGCAGTTCGGCATCGTCGTGCGCGAGATACGCCAGCACCGGCGCAGCCACGAGGAAGCCAACGATGATTGTACTCCATGGCGTAAGGCGTCGGCGCGCGAGCGACAGCAGACCGAGCGGCACCATCAGCACGCTGGCCAGGACAATTCCATTTGTCACCGAAGGCGACAGCCACATCGGGATCACCGCCAGCATCACTAAGAACAAACCGACGAACGTCAGCGCAACCCGGCTGACGCAGAGCATGACGCGGTTGAAAAGCCTCGAAGATCGGTTGGATGACGCGGGCGAGGTGGGCATGGGTAAAGATTTCCGGCCGGCGGCCGGCGCCGCTCCAGCCGATATATATCATCGGCCAAAAGGGGTGAGGGTTGAAACCATTGAGTCGCCATCCGCGCCATCACCCTGGCCAAGCGCCACTGGGGTCCAAGCGCCAATGGGGTCGCGGCGTGTTTTGTTAGTTGGTTCCGTGGTTCGCGGGACGTTAGTGGGAGTGGCCATCATGCGAGGCCGGCTCTCCCGGGTCGGTTCGATCTTCGACCCGGATTAGCAACTCACACTACACGCCTCAACCCTGCTCCGGATTAGCGTCCCGGCATCTGACCCGGGGTATCTTGCGCTTACTAGTGACGAGCGGCCCGACCCCTTTCGATCGTCCCCCCCGACACTGGATCGTAACTCATTCGTCGCCTGCCCCGGCTTCAGCGCGGATCGCCCAACGCCGAAGTTAGTTGGCAGCACGGTGCCGTGCGCCGGCTTCGTTTCCAGACTATGACTTCCGATCCGCGAGAAACCGCTCCACCTCTCCGTCTGTCGCCCACGGACGACAACCCGGCGCTGGAATCGTTGATCGCTCATTCCTGTGCGATCGAGCCGGAGGTCACGATCGAGGAAGCGCAGCGCACGATGCAGCGGCGCGGCGTCGAGTTCGCCGCCGTCGTGGTCGATGGCAAGGTCTTGGGGCTGCTCGAGCGCAACCATATCGACCAGATGCTGGGGAGCCGCTCGGGCATTGGTTTCGCGCTCTATGCGAAGCGCCCGGTGAGCGAGGTCATGAAGCCGCCCTCGCTCCGCGCCATCGCGGGTCAGCCGCTTACCGACGTGCTCTCGACCGTGATCGCGCGGCACGGCACCACGTTTCACCACGACGTGATGCTGGTCGATCGCGAGGAGCGCTACCTCGGGTTAATCCCCGTTTCGATCCTCGTGCACCTCCAGCATCACCTGCTCCTGCACAAGATCGACGAGCTCGCGGCCGCGACGGATTCGTTGAACCAGATGAATGCAGAACTCGCGGGCGCGCGAGATACCGCGCTCGACGCCGGTCGGGCGAAGTCGGAATTCCTGGCGAACATGAGCCACGAAATCCGCACGCCGATGAATGGCGTGATCGGGATGACGAGCCTTTTGCTGCACTCGCGGCTGGACGAGGAACAACGCGACTGCGTCCTCACTATCCAGCGCTCGGGTCAGTCGCTCCTGAAGGTGCTTAACGACATTCTCGATTTCTCGAAGATCGAATCCGGCCGGCTCGAGCTCGAGATCAAGCCGACCGAGATCGAAGGCTGCCTCTTGAATTGCTTGCACCTTTTCTCCGCACGGGCGGCGGAAAGGAACATCGATCTGATCTACCGCATCGATCCCGCCGCTCCGGCCTCGATCCCGTGCGATCCCGACCGGCTGCAGCAGATCCTCGCCAACCTGATCGGCAACGCTGTGAAATTTACCGAACGCGGCGAAGTGCTCATGCGCGTCCACCCGGGCGGCGACGGTTTCCTGCGCTTCGAAGTGCACGACTCCGGGATTGGGATTCCGCGCGAGAAACATGCCGCGCTGTTTCAACCGTTCAGCCAGGTGGACTCCTCGACCGCGCGGCGGTTCGGCGGCACCGGTCTCGGGCTTGCCATCTCGCGACGCCTGGTGGAATTGCTCGGCGGGAAGATCGGGCTCGAGAGCGAACCGGGACACGGCGCGATGTTCTGGTTCACGCTGCCCGTGCCGGCGGTCGTGCTCGGCGATGCGCCGACGCCCTTCGCGATCCCGGTCCGCGAACGCCAGTTGCTCGTCGCCGACGACAACGCGACGTGTCGCCGCGTGCTCCGCGAAATCGTCGAGCCGTGGGGCGTGCGCGTCACTGAGATCGCCTCCGTCAGCGAACTGCTCGCGCTCGGGACTGCGCTGCGGGGTTTCGACTCCATCCTGATCGACGCGCGGCTGGGTCTCACGGAAACCGTGGACTTTGCTTCCCAGCTCTTCGCGTCCTGTGCCGATGTGCTGCCGCGCGTCGCGTTCATGGATCACTTCGGGAGTCTGACCTTGCGCGAACGCGCCGCCGCCTCCTCGATCCGCGTCACGCTCAACAAGCCGCTGGGCGCGATGGCGCTCCGCTCCTGGATCGAACGTCAATCCGAGCAACAGGCACCGATCGCGGTGTTGAGCGAATCGCCGCTGGAGCAACTCGCCGAACTCACGGCGCTGCGCCTCCTCGTGGCGGAGGACAACCTGATCAACCAGCGCGTGATCGTGCAGATGATACGCAAGTTGGGCTGCCGGGTGGATCTCGTGATGAACGGCGCGCAGGCGTTCGCCGCCGCCGAGCGGGGCAGCTACGACGTGATCTTGATGGACGTGCAGATGCCCGAGCTCGATGGTCACGAGGCGACGCGGTTGATCCGTGAGCGTCTGCCGCGGGACAACCAGCCTTACGTGATCGCGCTCACGGCCAACGCGCTCGCCGGCGACCGCGAGAAGTGCATCGCCGCCGGGATGAACGACTATCTCACCAAACCCGTCACGTTCGGAACGCTGGTGCCCGTCCTCCAACGCGCCGCCGCCGAGTGCTCCGCGCGCTGCGCGCCACCATTGCCTTTCCGCATCGTCGCCTGAGACGGAGCGCCACGGATCGGAGTCTCGATCTCGTCACAGGGACCGGACCGATGGGGCTACCTGGGGTCTGCCTGTTGAACGTTGCATCGACGCGTGAGCCATTCGCCTGACGGCGTAGACTCAGATTTCGCCGCGTTGTCACTGAGTTCTCTCAGCCGTCGATCATGCATATTTGCCTATTATGACGACGGTTTCTGCGCGGTGGAGGAGGCGGTATAACCCCTCCCGGCCCAACCCCCGGACGATCCAGTTCTCTTCTACTCAATGATCACGGCGACTGGCATTTCGTCGCACGCTTCACCCGTGCCACCGCCTTTTTCGCGCCCGCATCCTTTGGGTCCGAGAGATCCGCGATCACCGCCGTAATGGGCAGTCGATAACCCCGAAAACCCACCACGTCGCGGAAGACTTCCTCGTCCTTACGCAGTCGCGCCACGTCGATGAGGAACATTTCGGCCGCGCGGCGATCGTCGCCAGCGCGCACGTTGACCACGACGAGGTGGGCGCTCTCGATTCCCTCGAAGCCTGGTGTCAGGGCCCAGCGCCGAGGGTCCGCGCTTGACGAACCCGCGCCCATTTCGCTCCGCAGCGCCTCCCGCGAAGCGGGCGGGCTCTCCGTTTTCGGCGGCGGCGCTGGTGTCTTCGCGACAAGTGCCTTGAGAACGTTCACACCGAACAGACGGTCCAAGACACTCGTGTCTTCGAACAGATGCGCGAATTCCGCCATCACGGCACGGCGGTCCCCGGCGCGACTACGGACCACCCGGCGGAGAAGCGATTTTCCCGGTGCCGGGGGCGGTGTCACGAAGACAGAGAGATCAACGTAGTCGATCGGACAGTCTCCCTCGATGAGCACGGCCTCGGAGTAATTCTGCATGACCGCGCTCATATAGAATTCATCCATGCTCTGCCGGGCAAAGCGATAGAGCGCCACGTCGCTCGCGCCCGCCTTGCGGTAGCGCCGCAGCTCGGGCTGCGCTTCCGGCGACGATTCCCGGACCTCCTGCGCTTTTGGATCGCGTTCGCCCCTCACGCAGAGCGTCAACTTCATCACGGCCGCGAGCAGCCGCTCAATGAACGCGGTCTTGCCGGCACCCACCGGGCCCGCGACGTGGACGACCGCCCGCTGCCTCATAACCCGAGCTCCCGGCCGAGCACTTTGCGGACGAAGCCTTCATTGGTGTCTTCGGATGCCACTCTATTCCGGATACGCTCTTTCACTTCAGTCGTCCGCCCCTGGCGCTCAGCGGCAGTCAGCGTCGCGAAATATGCGCTGTAAACGTCGGCCCCGGTAACTTCATAGCCGTAGCCTTTGATTAGCCAATGGAGCGCGGCCAGACCAGCCCCCACGGCAAACGCCGGCTCCGTTTCGGCGAAATCGCGCGCCGCGCGGGTGAGGGTCTTCGGGTCGCAGGGCGAGCGACTCGCGAGCGTCAGCGCCTCCGCGTAAAGGCCGACATCTTTGGCGGCGGCGAACCACTTGCCCTCGTCGCCGGGCGTGGTCTTCACCAAATCGGCCAGGATCGTGCCGGCAGGTCTCTCCGGATATTTCCTGGCGACGGCACGGAAGGTCGCAAGATAGGTGCCGCCTTGATTCGCGCGAACGCCGTAGCGTGCGTAGGCTTCGTCCCGCAGGCCGGATGAAAGCAGGATTTCCTCACAGGTGGCGTCGACCTCGGAGTCGCTGGTCCAACGGCCCCGGCCGGATTCCGCCAGCAGCAGCGCCTCAGCCTTCTGGCCCTTCGCGGCCAGCGCTCGCACCGCCCACTGCCGGTAAGACCAGCGGTTTTCGCCGTGCAGAAGCTCGCCGATCTCGTCGAATCGTCCGGCGTGGTAGAGCGCGCCGAGACACGCCGCAGTTCCGTGGAAGTGAACGCGTTGACCTTGTTCCGGACCCAGCACCGTGCGCGTGAGCCCGAGCAGGCAATCCGCCCAAAGCGATGCGACTTGTTGCGACGCGCACAGAGCACCCCAGTCATCGGCCAGTCGTTCGATGTACGGAATCTGGTCGGCTTCGTGCGCATTGAACAGGCGCTCGAGCCAGGAGTTGCGCGTCGTCGCATCCGCGGGCGCGCTGACGATGAGCGGCACTAGGTCCGCGATCGCAGTGTTCACGGCGGAGCCGATCGCTCCCGAAGAACTGTCCACCTGTTCCAGCGCGGGCGAGACGCGTTCGAGGAAGAGAACGGCACCCTCCGCGGCGAGCATGGCGTCCCGTTTTGCGATCTTTTTGATCTCGGCGACGGCCTGCCTGACCCGGGTGACGGCCGGTTGGGACTTCCACCCGAAGGCGTGGCGGCGAAACCGTGTCTGGAATTCCCAGCGGTGGGTTTCAGGTTTTGGCATGGTTGTCGGCTGTCACGATTCGTGTTTGCGCGGTGGAATCGTGGCACGGTGGGCGGTGAGTTCAACCCCATCGTTTTCGCGGGCTTGAGGGTGGATCGTAAACCGGCACGGTTGCGCCGGCGCTCGAATTGAGCAGCCCTTCGTTGCCACGCCGCCCGATTGCGGCGACGGCCCTGCACCACGCGCGGTAAGCGCTGACGACCCGCGCCGAGCGGAGCATGCGGCTCGATTGAGTGTGGGCGCGCCGCTTCCAAGACGCGCCGGCAGCATAGCCGGAATATTTCACACTCTGGCGTGAACTCTCTACACGCTGTGTACGTCTATTATTACCTTGTCCTTGCGAGGAGCGCAGCGACGAAGCAATCCATCTGGCTGGATCGCCACGCCCTCGTTCCTCGGGCTCGCGATGACAAATCAGAGTTTGAAATATTTCCTGGGTTGCCGACGCTTTTTTGAGTCAGGGGACGGGTCAGGGGCCTTCGTAGATCTCGATCAACGCGGTCCCCGTCGTGTCACCCACGCCGCTGACGATCGCGGGGTAGTTCCGGGAAGCGAGGGAGACGAGGAGAGCGGCGTCCTTGGAGCCCGCCGGCAAGGGAAAGGTCCCGAGTTGCGAAGACGTCAGAACGCGTTTCATCCTGCTTTCCGAGTCCCACTTGTTACCCACACCATGAAACGACTGCTCCTCCTTGCCATGGCCCTCATGCCCGCCGCGTTCGCCGCCGACCCGCAACCCCGCGTAACGAGTAACATTCCCTACGCGCAGCCCGCGCACGAGCGTCAGGTGCTGGATGTGTATGCTCCGCCCGGGGCGAAGAATCTCCCGGTGGTCTTCTGGATTCATGGCGGCGGCTGGCAAGCCGGCGACAAGACGAGCGTGCAACTGAAGCCGCAGATCTTCGTCAGCAAAGGCTTCGTTTTCGTTTCAACCAATCACCGCCTGCTGCCGAGCGTGGACATGGGGACTCTCGTGCGCGACGTCGCCAAGTCACTCGGCTGGGTGCACAAGAATATTGCCAGCCACGGTGGCGACCCCACGCGCATCCTGGTGATGGGCCACTCGTCGGGCGCGCAACTGGCGGCGCTGATCTGCACCGACGATCGTTACCTCAAGGCGGAAGGCGTGCCGTTTTCGGTGCTGAAAGCCTGCGTGCCCGTGGACGGGGACACCTATGATTTGCCCGCCATGATCGCGACCGGCGAAACGCGCCGCCGGCTGCACGGCCAGCCCGAGCCTAAATATGGGCACCGATTGAAGTTTGGCACCGAGGCACAACACCGGGATTCCTCGGCGGTCACGCATGTTGCTGCCAACAAGAACATCCCCCCTTTCCTGATTCTACACGTAGCCGAGCAACCGGATAACACCGCTCAAGCGCAGCGACTCGGCGCGGCCCTGAAGGCGGCAGGGATTTCCGTGAAGGTGTTTGGCGCTCGCGAAACCAGTCACTCCCAGATCAACGCCAATCTCGGCGTGCCAGACGATCCAGCGACCAAGGAACTGTATTCTTTTCTGGATACGGTACGGTCGACGAGTGGACGAACGGAGAAATAAGAAGCGCGCCACTCGCGCCTTTTGGCCAACAGAGGCACGCACGCAGGGCACGCACGCAGTGGACCCTGCTTCCCTGGTTCAGTAGAGAAAGGCTGACTCATGTTCATGCGAACACGGCTCAATCCCTTGCGCTCATTTGCAAGGGGAATAGGACGGACCGGACGGGCCGGTGACGCGCTTCAGCGCCGGAGGGTGAGCTTCGGAAGCTCAGCACCAAGGTTCGGTCCTGCGACTGCACGGGCGCAAGGGGTCGAGGCGTGTTTTGTTAGTTCGTCCGCGTTCGCGGGACGTCAGTGGAAGTAGCCATCATGCGAGGCCGGCTCTCCCGGGTGGGTTCGATCTTCGAGCCGGACTAGCAACTAACACTACACGCTTCGACCCGAGCCCTTCCGAATTACTTTTAGACGGACCAGGTTCAACGAGTCGTACGCAACGGGTCAGAGGTCGAACGTCGCGGTGAGGATGAACTGACGTGGGTCGACGATACGGTATCCATTGGGTGAGCCGTCAGGGAGGGCGCTGATGGCTTGCAGTCGCCCGTTCTCCTGAAGGTTTCGCACGTTGAGCTGGAGGGTGGTGCCAACCTTGTTGGCGAACAGCCGCATCCGGTAGGCAACAAAGACATCAACGTAGGTGCGCGCCTTTTCATATATCGGACGCTTGGGGTCGAGCTCGGTGATGATCGCGGGGAGCTGCTGTAGACCATAGTAACCGATCGCGCTCTTGTCCTCCCACCGCAGTGCGCCGCCCACGGTAACTGGCTTTAACCGTTTGTGGTCGCTAAGCCCCGCGAGTCGGTAGCTCGTGCTGAGATTGGCCCGGTATTTCCGGATCTGCGGCCGGCTCTTGCCCTCGTTCGCCTTGGCGATGGCGAGCTGCGAGGTGACGCTGGCGAGGAGGTACTGCGCTGCGGAGTTGGAGTTATTATAGCGCTCGGTGAACCACGGACGATTGATCTCCGGGTCGATGATACTCTGCCAGACGGGCAGCCGTGATTCGATCCACTGCGAGACACCCGGCGCGAGTTTGGTGTCGATCGACTCGGTTTTGGTAACGTTGAACTTCGTCGTCCAGTAGCTCGTGGGGTTGAAATTCAACTCGAACTCCAGGCCCTTCGCGGTCGCGTCCTGGGTTTCGGCGACGAGGGCGTTCTGCTCGTTGCGGGTCTCCTCCCGGGTATAGTACGAGAGGTCGAGCTGGGCGATACGCGAGACCTCCTGGTTGATCTGGTCGGCGGTCAGCTCGCGACTTTCGAGCGCGGCGGCGTTGACCACCCAGTCACGGGCTTTCCGCGCCAAGCTGAACACGGAATTGCCGTTCGGCGAGTCGAAGTCGAGGTTGCGCACCCGCTGCGCAAGCGTCCGCATGCTACCGTTGCGCGTGTCGAATTGCGTCGTTTCGAATTTATTGATCCGGGCCACGAGCTTGCCGTTAAAAAGGTTCAGCGAGATTCCGTAATCCTTCCCTTCGCCCGTCGGATCCGGGAGCGGCTGAAGGAACAGCCCGACCGCAACGCCACCGGGAGTGAAACTGTCGGATGCGTTGGCGTGCAGGGAGAGCCAGCGAGTGGGTTTCACGACCACTCCCGCGGTCTTGGTCTGACCGCTCGCCTTGACCCAATCATCGCCGCTGAAACGGTTGATCGAGTCGTAATCAAGCGTGATGTCACCATCGGGTCCGGCGTTGAACGAGGGCAGCCCGCCGGCAAGATTATTCCGGGTATCCTCGCGGAGCCCGAGAGTGGTCACCACGCGTCCGCCGAGCAGGTGACTTTGCAGCACTGCGCCTTTCGTCTTGAGCAGGGTGCGGTTGTAGGACGAAACCGAATCGTACCAATAGCCGGGTCCAAGCCGGGCCTGTTCCGTGACGAACTGTCCGGTGACACCGTTGCCCCAGCGGTAGGGATAAAGGCCTGGCTTGAAATCAGCCGGCGCCTGGTCGGCGTTCTGGCCCTGGTTGTCGCCGACATAGTACCGGTAGTAGGTCAGCGCGACGTTGGGCCGGACGAACTCGCGGGAAACTCCGGTGGGTTCCGGGTACCAGGAATGGTTGGACAGCAGGACGTCGCGCCAGGTGGTAGTGCGCCCGCGGTTGTCCTTGAACTCCCCGTATCCGGAAACCTGATGCATGCCCAGCCAGCGCAGCAGGTTCTTCTCCTGCCGCAGGTCCAGGCGGTAGGCGAGTTGGGTGCGGTACGTCTCGCGCTCGCCCGGGCTTTCCGCCATGCCCTTGACGTTGTAGAGTCCGATGAATGGCCGGAGGAAAAACGGATTGGGGGTGCCGTCGAGCATGCGCTGATTGACGTCGACGTGAAGGAAGCCGGTCGCGCCCGAGCTGCCGGCGGTGCCGTTGAGGTTGCGGTTGCTGCGTCGAAAGCTTTCGCGGAAATACGACGTCTGCAGTGCCAACATGTGTCGCGGCGTCTCCAGGAAAATCTGTTCCAGCTGGAGGTGGGTGGTGTGCACCGACTCCTTGATGCTGTTCATCGCCGCGAGATTGATCGAGGACCAATCGTAGATCTCCTTGCTGTTCACGGCGGGGTCGCTCGAGAAGAGGGGCTGCGTCGCGCGGATCGGATCCGGCACCGAGTTTACCAGCACAATCGGCTGGTTCGGCGTGTTGGGATTCGTGGTGCTGGTGGTTTGGCTCGGCGACCAATAGCCCACCGCGCCCGTGTTGTCGACGAACAGCGTCGAGAGCGTACGAAAGTTTCCATTGGCGAAGTAGGGCGGGAGCGCCGTCGCGGTGAAATTGCCGGGAACGCGCACGCCATCGATCCAGGCGGAGGTCGTCACCGGATCCCAAGTGGGGCTGCCGGCGTTTCTCCAGCCCGTGATCGCATCGCGCGGCGTGGTGGTGTTGGGACGATTGCCCTCGATATGATAGTATGAATGCGACGCCGTGAACGAGGTGCGCCGGAACGGGTGGTAGCGCACCATGCCGTTGAGTCGCGTGGAGTCGGTGCCCGACGGTTTGCGGGTGTAGCCATCGTGCTGGAACGCGGCACTGCCGCGCATCGCGAGGACGTTTTTCTTCAACACCCGGTTGAGATCCAGACTGGCGCGGTAACCCTCGAAACTGTCGGCGCGCAGCGACACCTGGGAACGATTGCGGCCGAGGTTGGCGCTGGCCGGCTGCATGTTCACGGTGCCGGCAGCGTTGCCGAGACCGAACACGGTGGAGTTGGGACCGCGGCTGATCTCGACCGCGTCGATATTCAGCGGATCAATTGGCACGCGACCGCTCGTCTCGAAGTTGCCGAAGGAGATGTTCGCGGGACCAATGCCGCGGACGCGGTTAGCCGAATTGGGGTTGAGGGAGTTGTCGGTCGGACTGCCGTTGCGGTCGACCGCGAACTCGGTGTAGGTGCCGGTGCCCTCGGTGCTCGCCTCATAGAGGAAGATGTCGTTGATATCGAGCATCGCGAAATCCGCCATCTGCTCCTTCGTCACGACCGTGATCGACGAGGCGAGGTCCTCGACCCGTGAGTTCAGCCGCGTGCCGGACATCGTGGTGGAGGCATAGTAGCCGCGGCCGTCCGAGACCACCTCGAAAGGCGAGATGAGCACGGGTTCGTCGGCGGCCGGTGTCGTTGGCGTGACTGCCAGCGTCGCCCGCCGTTGTTCCGCTTCCATCGTCGCAATTTCATCGGGATCGAGGCGGCCGTTGCGATTCGCATCATATCGGGCGAGCATGACGGGATCGCGGGCTGGGACCTGGGCGGACAGCACCGCAGCGCCCAGGACGCCGAGGGTAAATGCGACGGCGGAGCGCCGGGACAAGCGGGTAAGGAGGAGGGTTTTCACGATTCGCGGGTTACACTAAGTGAGGACGGTAGCTGAGGGGTGAGGCCGACGATGGGGATTCCGGAGTAAAGATTCTAACGTACTGAGCCTACAGGAGACCGGCAGCCGAGTCCGTAACGCGAGGAATCGGGGGTCAGGTAAAAGCGGGGTTCATCGCGTGGGTAGCTCCAGAGGGATACAACGAGGGACGGCAGATATAGTCTATAAAGGCGAGCCAAAACGCCCCGCTAACTCCATGGAGGGCGCATCTCCAGTTGACGATGATTTCAGTTCCAGAGGACGGCATCATCCTTGTTTTTGAAAAGAAAGGCGCGGGCGAGCAGAGGGGAAAGGCCTGGCCGTATCCTGAACTGGCCGCTGCAGCGAAAGCGACGCGGGAGTTGCGCCCCGAGCGATTCGACGGCGCCACTGCCGATGGGTGCTCCGGCGCGCTCCATCGACTGGTAGCGTAGATGCTCCCGATGGGTTTCGAAGTAGTGGGCTTCTCGGTGGAGGAAGTTTTTCCACCTATGCGACTGCTTCGGCACTGCCCTCGCCCTACAAGGCGTGACCGACGGCCCAGAAGTGGCGTGATGGAAGTCCAGGGTCTTGATCGCGGCGGCGAAACGATCTTCGGCCAGTTTCCACAGCCAGAGGGCGCCGTCCGTCACGAGGTAAACGTGCCTGGCCCGCCCCGAGCCGCGTCGTCGGGCCTGTTCCACGGCGGCGCTGCACGCATTGACATCCAGACTGGAAGCATCATGATGCGCCGATGAGAACCACGTTGACGCTCGACCCTGACGTCGCCGCGAAGGCAAAGCAAGGCGCGGCCCGATTGCGCAAGCCCTTCAAGGAGGTGATCAACGCCGCGCTTCGCGTGGGCCTTGATGAGATCCTGACGCCGCCGGCCGCCAAGCCTTACCAAACCAAGTCCCGCCGGCTCGGGCTTCGCCAGGGTTTTAGCTACGACAACATCTCGGAACTCATTGCCGCAGCTGAAGGCGAGGATCATTCATGATTCTGGTGGATGCGAATCTCCTGCTTTACGCCGAAGATAGTTTGTCCGAACACCACGACTCAGCCCGGATCTGGTGGGACGCCCAGCTCAGCTGTTCCGACCCGGTGGGTTTGTGCTGGCCCGTATTGAGCGCCTTCATCCGGATCGGCACCAACGCCCGGCTGCATCAGCGTCCGCTCACCCTCAAGGAAGCCACCGAGCGCGTGCAGAGTTGGTTCAACCAACCGTGTGTCCGCGTCATCCAACCGGGCGACCAGCACTGGATCCTGTTTCAGCAGATGCTGCGCAGTGGAAAAGCCGTGGGAAACCTGGTCTCCGATGCCCATCTGGCGGCTCTGGCGATCGAGCACAATTGCGTGTTGTACTCGACCGACGCCGACTTCTCGCGCTTCCGCGGACTCAAGTGGAAGAACCCCATTGCCGGCTGACCCGTGCCCGACCCCAGGAAGCAATTGACCTGGAGATTCAGCGCCCGCGCGGTCAAGGAGCAAGCGCGAGGGGCGCGAACCGGGCGGTACGCACTTTCGGAAAAACAAAACGCTCCCTTATCGTGACGCCGCTATAAGCACTGCCCTTGGCAAAATCCGCATCAGGGCGGCCGCGATCACTGCTGGTATCCGTCGGGCTTGTTCAACCAGAGTCCTGTGTCGGCCGCTGCGACACAGAACTCTCAGAGTTGGGCTTTTTCATCGCTCATTCCTCATCCCGGCACCGCGGCGATCGGAATTCGCAAGTCGGGTTCCTGATGATGAAAATCAATGCGCAGACTGCCAGGGATATCCTCCCGCGTCGATCCCTCGGTCAATCCCATCTCTTCGTCGCTCGGCGCCTCCAAAATCACGCGGAGATCGGCCAGCTTCTTTCGCAGCTTCGCGAATCCAGCCGGCGGCAACTCGATAGTAAAGCAGACCGCAAGATTAGAAAACTGCATGTAGTCGAGAATGTAGCCACCGGCCTCACCAACAGCGTCGGAAGCCGCGGCCGTCACGCTATGCCGATCCTCGCATGTCTTACCTTGGAGCCTAACGACCATATTTTGCCGAAGAGCTAAGGAAGGGCGCTTGGTTGGGCTCTTTTTCATGGGACGCGAACGATCTCAAGTTGGCGAAACGTAGCCAAGCCAATGCGGGCCATGCAGAAATATCCCTGCCATCAATCGACCACGCTTCGAGCTCTGATAGCTGGCCATCGCGCTCCCATAACATGATGCCGACTAGACCAGACTCCGCGTCGCCTCCCTGAAAATCTGCGATCACCCGCTTCGCGTCTTTCTTCTGACTTCTGAAATTCGCGACTAACGAAAGACGCTGCATAGCGGGTTTCGAGTTGGGCGAGGCGAGACGGCTTCATCGGGTGTTTATTTTCAAATAAAGCTCGCCCCGTCAATCTTAGACCGTGTATATACGGCCTATGGCCAATGCTACGCCCTATTTTCCGCAATTGCGTGCAGCGCGGGTGCGGTTTTCCCACGGGTAAACTCGGCGGTTTGTTCTGCCTGCATACCGGGCGCTTGATCGCCTTTGCCCAGAGCACTTGGAAAGCGCACGACCTGTCGCTTGCCCGCCCGTTGTTGCGCTGGTTGCACGCGGGCGAGGTGCTGGTGGCCGATCGCGCCTATTGCGGCTGGTTCTTCCTCCTGCAACTGCTGGCGCAAAAAGTCGATTTCGTCATTCGTCTCCACCAAGCCCGGACCGTGCGCTCGCGCCGCTCTCGTTCCTGGCGCGAAACCTGGAAAAAGCCGCACCGCCCAAAGGGTGAATCCAAACGCACCTGGAAAAAACAGCCGGAGGAACTACTCCTGCTCCTGGTGCGCTTTCAGGTGCAGGCGCGGGGAACGCGCACCAAAAACGTGATCGTCGTCACCTCACTGCTCGACGAAAAAGCCTTTCCCGACTCGGCCATCGCCGAACTCTATGCCCGCCGCTGGCAGGTCGAACTCCATTATCGCCAAATCAAGACCAACCTTTCGCTCGACGTCCTGCGCGGCCGCACTCCCCACATGGTCGAACGCGAGCTGTGGATGCACGCCATCGCCTATAAT
>JBBQEG010000078.1:0-16774 GCA_038320495.1 Opitutales bacterium
GAAGGTCAAGGCCCGTGTGGAGCGGTTTGAACTCAGTGGTCACGCCGATCGCGAAGAGTTGCTTGAATACGCCGTGCAGACGCAGGCGCGCAGCATCGTTTTAACGCACGGCGATCCCGATGCCCGTGCCTGGTTCGTCGAACAACTCGCGGTGAAGATGCCGAAGACGCGGGTCATCGATCCGGTGCCACTTCAGCTCACCCACGTCTAACGCCAGTGTTCGCCGGGCCCGCCAAGGTGGGCCCGGCGAATTGAGCCTGACCTTGGGCATGGGCCTCTGACTGCCGGCCACTGTGGGCGTTATAAAGCCTTGCGCGCTATATAGACCGTGCTCGCCGATTCGCGATCGAGCAACGGATTGGGAAACGTCACGACTTCGGTCCGGGTCGTGGCAAACGCACCCTCCAGGAGTTTCGAGAATTCCGCGTCGGGTGGGTCGTCCGACCACATCGCGAAGACGCCGCCGGGATGGAGCTGGTTCGCCAACGCCCTCAACCCCTCCGGGGAGTAAAAGGCCGAGTGCCGCGAATGGATCAAATTGCGCGGCGAGTGATCGATATCCAGCAGCACGGCATGATATTTCCGCCCGCTCTCGAATCCCATGGGATCAGCGGCCAGGGCGAAAAAATCTCCATGGAGCAAACGGCACCGCGGGTCACCTGTAAGCTTGGCTCCGAGCGGGACCAGACCGCGTTGGTGCCAGCCAATTACGGCCTCAAGGGCGTCGATGACCACGAGGGAACGTACCGAGTCGTGCGCCAGCGCGGCGACTGCCGTGTACCCAAGGCCCAGCCCGCCAACCACGACGTCCCACTCGCCGGTTCCGAGTTCGCGCAGGCCGAGATCGGAGAGCGCGACTTCCACCGCATGAAACATACTCGACATGAGAAACGACTCATCGAGCTTCACCTCGTAGACCTCCAGGTCGCCCAGCATCGCGATCCGCTTTCGCCGCAACGTGAGTTCTCCCAGCGGAGTCTTCTGATAGTCCAACTCTTCGAACATTTTGCTCATCGCCGCAGACGCTACGTCGCCGACGCTGAAGCGCACGCTTCGAATCGCGCGCGACCTTCCGTTGCCTCCGGCTTCAAATTCAAAGTTGCACTGGGGGCCTTGGCCTTAATGGTCACGGTTCTTCATGTCCGTTGCGTTTCTCACTCCACCGTGATCCCGGTCGACTCCTGGTCGAGTCGGCAGCGGAGTCATGCCTTGTCGAGTTGAGTTGGCTGATCGTTCCGTCGCGCGGCTGAAATCCGCCGACGTTAACCCCTTCCATCCGGAGGCGCTAACCAGCCGAAAACTGATACGCGTTGCTGTAACACCAGCCAACACGTGAAGAATTTCCAAAATTTATTACCATGTCCAAATCCAGTTACTATCGAGAATGGTCCTCCAACGTCGGCCGCGACGTGGTCGCCGGCGCCGTGGTGGCGCTCGCGCTGATCCCGGAGGCAATCGCGTTTTCTATCATCGCTGGCGTCGATCCCAAGGTCGGCCTGTATGCTTCCTTCTGTATCGCTGTAGTCATCGCGTTTGTCGGCGGTCGCCCCGGGATGATTTCCGCCGCCACCGGTGCAATGGCGCTCCTGATGATCGACCTCGTGAAAGATCACGGTCTGCAATATTTGCTCGCGGCCACGCTGCTCACCGGCGTCCTGCAAATCTTCGCCGGACTCTTTAAGCTCGGTAACTTAATGCGGTTCGTATCGCGCTCAGTGGTCACCGGTTTCGTCAACGCCCTCGCGATCCTGATTTTCATGGCCCAATTGCCCGAGTTCAAGGGCGCTGGCTGGCAGATGTACGCCATGGTCGCTGCCGGCCTCATCATTATATACGGGCTGCCCCGCTTTACGAAAGCGGTGCCATCGCCCTTGGTCTGTATTGTGGCTCTCACGGGTTTTTCCATGGTGATGGGCCTCGATCTCCGCACGGTCGGCGATCTGGGAGAGTTGCCATCGGCGCTGCCCACTTTCCTCCTCCCCAACGTTCCGTGGAACCTTGAGACCCTCTGGATTATCCTGCCAACCGCCATTCCGCTCGCGATCGTCGGGTTGCTCGAATCGCTGATGACGGCCACGATCGTCGACGATATGACGGACACCGCCAGTGACAAAAACCGGGAATGCTCAGGTCAGGGTATCTCCAATATAGTCGCGGGAATGTTCGGCGGGATGGCGGGCTGCGCCATGATCGGGCAATCGGTCATCAACGTGAAATCCGGAGGCCGCGGCCGACTGTCCGCTTTTTCCGCCGGCGCGCTGCTTTTGATTTTAATCGTGGTGCTCGGCGGTTGGGTGAAACAAATCCCGATGCCCGCACTCGTGGCGGTGATGATCATGGTGTCCATCGGCACGTTCAGCTGGGCGTCATTTAGGAACTTCCGCCTGCACCCCAAGTCGTCGAGCATTGTGATGGTGTCGACCGTGGCAGTCGTGGTGGGCACGCATAACCTGGCCTTGGGCGTCGGCGTGGGCGTCTTGCTGAGCGCGTTGTTCTTTGCACGGAAAGTCTCACAACTTCTCGAGATCACCTCCGATCTCTCGGTCGACCGCACCACGCGAACCTATCAAATCCGCGGGCAGCTGTTCTTTGTGTCGGCCAACACCTTTGCCGACGCCTTCGATTTCCGCGAAGTGATCCAGCAGGTTCGCATCGACGTCTCGCTGGCCCATTTCTGGGATCTCACTGCGATCAATGCCCTCGACAAGATCGTGATAAAATTCCGCCGGGAAGGTGCCGCGGTCGAACTTGTCGGCCTAAACGCTGCGAGCAAAACCATCGTCGACCGGCTCGGTACGCACGATAAACCCGGTGCAATGGATCAACTCGCTGCTCATTAACCCCCATCCTGTTTGATATGTCTTCTATTCTCTCCTGTACTGACGGCTCGGTTTACGCGCGCAGCGTCTATGATCATACGGCCTGGGCGGCCCAGCGCATGGCGGCCGCTGTACACATTCTGCATTGTCTCGAACCACGGCGAAATCCCGCGGCGTTGACCGACTTGAGTGGCGCGATCGGCGTGGATGCGCAGGCGAAACTCACGGCGGAGCTCGTCGCACTCGATGAAACCCGCGCGAGAGTCGCGCAAGCGCATGCCCGGGCGATTCTCGCCGACGCCGAACGACATCTCGCCGCCGCCGGGCTCAAGCATGTCATGGTTGAAGCCATCCACGGCGAATTGACCGACGCAATCACTCGCTTCGAAGCGACGGCCGATCTGGTTGTAATCGGTAAACGCGGGGAGCATGCCGATTTTGCCAAGCTCCACGTGGGCGGAAATCTGGAGCGAGTGATTCGCAGCTGCCATCATCCGGTGCTCGTGGCGTCGCGAGCATTCGCGCCGATCGAACGCGTGCTGGTGGCGTTTGACGACGGACCAAGTTCCCGGGCCGCCATTGATTTTGCGGTGACCAATCCGCTACTGCGCGGGCTCTCGTTATATCTCCTGCATGTCGGAAATCCGAACCCTGAGCTGCAATCGAGTCTTGAAGCGGCCCGCAGCCAGCTCGCAGCGGCTGGGTTTGTCGTCGCCGCTGACGTTGTCGCGGGTGACGTTGAGCAGGTGATTGTCGACACCGTCAAAATGGAATCGGTCAACCTGCTTGTAATGGGTGCGTATGGTCATTCCCGAATCCGGCAGTTCATTGTCGGCAGCACGACCACGACGATGGTTCGCACCTGTCAGGTCCCGGTGCTGATGTTTCGCTAAATCCGGGCAGATCGAATATCCGGTTAAAGGATACGCCGCCGTGCAGCCGACGACCGACCAGAAGGATGTCGCATATGCGACATCCTTCTGGTCGGTCGATCAAGGGTGCGCACCTCCCGGTCGGTCCAGGGTACGGCAATTGGGTGATCACGGAAGCTCGGCGTTCACGCGCTCAAAGGAGTCGCGGCTCAATGCTGAGTTTTTCCCGGTCGGACACGTGCCCAACGGTGATGGAGGCGCAATCGCTGATCGTGCTCTTCCTGCACGGAAAGCCGCGGTGCTCAATTGACTCATGACGGCGCGGAGTGCACAGCGCGTCCTTGCGGATCCGAGGGGGCGGAAATCCGCGAAATAACGCTCCCGCGGGATCGACCAGTTTGATGTCGCATATGCGACATCAAACTGGTCGATCCGGGAGGGCCGGAGTTTTTCCGGATCGAGTGCCAAAACGTCCGCCGATCTATATACGGCTTTTCTCGTTATTGAGAAACGCGCGCGTTGTGTCCGTCTCCCGTGACTTTCGCAAGGGTGTCAATAAAGGCGGCCGTCTCAGGCCGCTTAGTAGAGTAAAGCGGACTGGCGGCGTTCCTCGAATGCCCTGAGGCCCTTGGCCCAGCGCGCCTTGATCGCAGCCCGCGACTCGCCGGCTTCGATGGCTTGGAGCGTTTCGTCATCCCCCAGTAAGCGGCCCATTTCCTTCACTTTAAACTCCCCGGGGTGGAGCCGGTGCAGGACGAGCGCGAGTTCGATGCCGATATCGACTGCCGAGCACGTGTTGCGGTCAGTGAGGACTGCGCGCACCCCTCCACAGGGTTGTTCGCGATACTTGAGGGTGGACGCCGGACCCGGATAGTAGGTCATGGTCGGTGTAAATTGAACCGCCTCAAAACGGACGCCGGGAAGGTTGGCGGCATTCAATTCCCGGGCCAATTGTTCCCCGTTGATGAACGGAGCCCCGACTTGTTCAAAGGGCCGATCAGTGCCCCGACCCATGGAAATCGAGGTGCTCTCGAGCAGGCAAAATCCTGTATACAGCGTGGCTGCCGTGAGGCTGCGCATGGATGGCGACGGGTTGACCCATGGCAGACCGGTGTCATCGAACCACTGATCCCGGGTATAATTTTCACAGCGGATCACCACCAGATCCGCGCCGATTTTTAGTTCGGAGTTAAAGAGCCGCGCCAGTTCGCCCAAGGTCATGCCGTGGCGAACCGGGATGGAGTGATAGCCGATGAAACTGGGTGCCCGCGTTTGAATCGGACCTTCGACGCACGTCCCTGTGATCGGGTTAACGCGGTCGAGCACGAAGATCTTCTTTTTCTCCCTGGCCGCGGCTTCGAGCGCGACACCCAGCGTGGCCGAGTAGGTGTAAAAACGTGCACCGATGTCCTGAATATCAAAGACGAGTGCATCGAGTTCCCGCAGCTGGGCCGCCTTGGGCGCCCGGGAGCTGATGACGGCCCGGTCAAACTCCGCTGGTGACATCTCGGGCGTCCGCTTCGGCGTGTCGCCATAAAGACTATAGACGGGCAGCTTCGTCCTGCTGTCGATGGTGTCGCCGACTTTCTCATCGGCAACGCCACGGATGCCGTGTTCGGGGCTGAAGAGTGCGACCAGGTTGACCTCGGGCGCATCGTGGAGGAGGTCGATGGTGAGTCGTCCCTGCCGGTCGCGTCCGCTGTGATTGGTGATGAGTCCAATCTTCAATCCGCGCAACGGAGCGAAGTCCTCGCGGACGAGCACGTCGATGCCGTTTCTGGTGGCGCCGATATCCCGTCCAATTGCTTCAGCGGCGAGCGTGCCAATGACGCGCCGCAGCGGAGTTACATCGCCGGTGCCGTCCGGATGCACGCGATTACTGAGAAAAATCACGAAAGCGTTGGCACCGGGATCGACCCACAAGCTGGTGCCGGTCCAGCCGGTGTGGCCGTACGAGTTCCCGGCGGGAAACCAGGTTCCGCGTGCGCCCGAGTAACGGGAGTCGATATCCCAGCCGAGCCCACGTCGATCGGAGCCGTCAAGTTGTGACCGCGTCATTTCAGCGACACTGGCGGTGCTTAAGATTCGAATACCCTCGAGTTCGCCGCCTGCCAGAAGCATGCGACTAAACCGGGCGAGGTCTGCAGCCGTAGTGAACAGTCCCGCGTGCCCGGCCACGCCACCCATGGCGCGCGCGGTGGGGTCGTGGACAACCCCGTGGAGTAATTCCCCGTTGACGATTTGGGTGGGTGCGACCCGGGTGAGCTGGGCGGCGGCGGGACGAAATCCGGTGTCCTTCATCTTGAGCGGCCCGAATATCTCGTCGGCGGCAAACACATCGAGCGGCTTGCCGCTGGCGACGCGCACCAGTTCCCCGAGCAGGATGAAGTTGATATCACTATAGAGAACGGTACTGCCCGGAGCATGACGCAGTTCCTCGGCACAGGCGCGCGTGATGGCCACTTCGGCGCCGGTCCACGGTGGATCGCGCGGCAGTCCCGCCCGAAGGCCGGACGTATGCGTCATCAGCTGGCGAACCGTGACGGCTTCTTTGTGGTGCTGGGCGAACGCGGGCAGAAGGCGGGCGACCGGCGCGTCGAGATCGATCTTACCCTGTTCGACGAGGCGCAGAATGGCGGTCGTCGTAGCGATGACTTTCGTGAGTGAAGCGGCGTCGTAGAGGGTGTTTTTCTCGATCGCCACGGGCTTCGGCACGAGGGCTTGATGCCCATAAACCTTGTGGTAAATCTGACTCTTGTGCTCGAGCCAGAGTTCTCCGCCGGGCATTTTCTTCTCGGAGATCGCCGTGGCAATTGCGCGGTCGAGCGCGACCAGTGATGCGGCCTTGAAGGGCGGCGTAACCGTTGCGGAGGTGGCGCCGCTCGCCGTGGGCGGCATCCCGGGAAGAGCCAGCAGGAGGGTAGCGAACGTGATCGTGAAGGCGAGCCGTGGCATGGTGGCAGGTTCCAGAGAGTGAGAGTAATCGACGCGAGCCGGCAATTTATATATATTCGATACGGCAAACCCAAACACTCGATCATCGAGCCCCTTCGCCCGGGTCGAGACAGGCTCGCTATGGGGATGCGTCAGAATGGACGGCTTCGGGTTAAACGCTCGCGAGTATCTTCTCCAGATGCAGGCGGTTGGCCTTGGCGTTGTCCGTAGTCTGTTGCGGCGTCTCGCCGATTTTGCAGGACTCGATCATAATGGGCCCTGTGAAACCGGCGCGCTTGAGCGTCCGGAATACGCCGGCGAAATCGACTTTGCCCGTGCCAAATTGTATCATGACTTCGCTCTTCAAGGCCGCACAGTCCTTGGCGCAGAAACCGGTAACATGGGATGCGATCGGCTCGAGCTCGGCGACGGGGTCCTTGCCCGTATAGTAAATGATATTACCGGCATCGTACCAGATGGTGAAGTTGGGGTGCCCGACTTTTTTGATGGCGCCGAGGATCTCGTCGGATGCACCACTGCTGCCACCGTGCGGCTTCATGACGACCTTGATTCCGCGCTCCTGACCAAAGGCCGCGGCGTCGCTCATTACTTTATAGAAAGTAACATAGCGTGCGGGATTGCTCTCGCCGAAGGTGAGCGCAAATTCCAAGCCGAGCGTGTGGGCGTTGGCCAGCTGCTGACGCGTGTCGGCAATGGCTTCGGCGACCGGAAGATTGGTTTTCAAGCGGAGCGCGCCCATGTTCGCCCGCAGGCCGCGGGTGGCGAGTTTCTGTTTCAACCCGGCCAGATATTCGGGGGTGGCCGCTGCAGCGATGAAGTGTTCGCCCTTGGCCGGGGCGGCGGAGAGCAACCCGGTTAGGGTGAAACCAGCAGTCCGGATCGAGTCGAGGGTTTCGTCGTAGCTCCACTTCGTCCACGGGCGATTGAAGCAGCCGACCGGCCAGGCCGCCGGTGATGTCGCGCGGGGCGCTGTTTCGGCAGCGGCCAACAGCGGGGAAGGAAGCAAGGCAGCCGCCGCCGCGGTGGCGGCTGCGGCGAGGAAATCGCGACGCGAAAGCGGGCAAGGGGACATGAGCGGAGTTGACGCTGGAGACTCTGCGCGATCAAGCAGAAGCCCGCGCGACACCGCGGAACGCCGGGCCGGCCCGCGGTCGGGAATGGTCCTCCGCGGTCGGGAACGGTCTTCCGCGGGCGGGGGAGGACCGCGCTGGCCGTCCTCGTTTTGGGGCGGAGGATACCGAGCCGAAACTTTATAGAATACTTTGACCCGATCTGGCGTCTTAGAGGCATGCTGCGGGAATTTTTGGCTGGAATCCGATTGCCCTCCGTGCGGTTGTTGGCGTTTTCTGCCTCCCAGCAATTTTGCCTGTCTCCCCAAATCAAATCATGAAAATTCGTTTGTCGCTTATCGCCCTCGCGTGCTCCCTCGTCATCGCTCCGATCTTTGCTCAAAACAAAGATGGTAAAGAAGAAGAGACGGAACTCGCCGCCAAAATGGACAAGATGGGCTCTGCGTTCCGCGCCTTGCGCCGTCAAGCCGCCGATCCAACTAAAAACGCGGACTCGCTCGAGAAAGTGACTGCTATGCGCGAAGCTGCTCAGGCTTCCGCAAAGCTTGAGCCGATCAAGAAACTCGATTTGCCCGCGGCTGAACAAGCGGCGTTCGTGAAGAACTACCAGGCTGAGATGAAGAAGTTCGTTGGAATGATCGAGAAGCTGGAGGCTGCGTTCAAGGCCAATAATAACGACGAAGCCACGAAGATCCTCGGGATGATGGGGGACGCACAAAAGGCGGGTCACAAGGACTTCCAAAAGAAGAAGAAGAAAGCCTAAGGGCGACTCGCACTTCGCGAACTCGACTCTTGGTCAACGCCGCTGGCTCTGCCTGGCGGCGTTTTTTGTGTCTGAAGGCGGCCTCCCCCTTCCGTCTGAGTGAGACAGACATTCCTGTCTGTTGCCTGTACTTCTCATCCGGAACCAGGCAGGAATGCTTGTCTCACTTTGGACAGAAAACTCGCGCCTCACGTGCCTGCGGACAGTCTTCGCCCTCATGACTTCACCGCACATTGCTTTATTGGGTTTAGGTATCATGGGCGGCGGCATGGCACGGCGACTGGCCCTGGCCGGGTTTCCCCTGACCGTCTACAACCGCAATCCGGCCCGCGCTGAGCCGCTGGCGAGCGAGGGAGTTCGCGTGGCTTCAACAGCGCGGGAGGCGGTGACTGCGGCAGACATTATCGTGAGTATGGTCGCGGACGATACGGCGTCCCGGTCGGTGTGGACCGGAGAACAGGGCGCGTTGGCGGGTGTCCGGCCGGGGGCCCTCTTGGTGGAATGCAGCACGCTTTCCGTCGCTTGGGTTCATACGCTAGCCGAATTGGCCGCGGAGCGGGGCTGCGAGCTCGTGGATGCGCCGGTGACAGGTAGCAAACAGGCCGCGGCGGCAGGCGAGTTGAATTTTTTCGTCGGCGGATCCGCCGACGCGTTTGCCCGAGTCCGCCCGGTGCTTGAGCCCATGAGTCGGAGCGTGAATCTCCTTGGGCCAACGGGCAGCGGTGCGGCCTTAAAGTTGATGAACAACGTTATGTGCGGCGTTCAAGTGGCGGCATTCGCCGAGGCGCTGGCGTGGTTGGAGCGTGACGGAATCGATCCCGCCAAGGCACTCGCGCTTCTGACGGAGGGGGCTGCCTGTAGCCCGATTGTGAAACTCATGGCGGTGCGGATGATGACGCCAGACTACTCACCCAACTTCTATCTGCATCTGATGGCGAAGGACCTTGGTTATGCAATCGAGACGGCGGCAAGACATGGAGTGCCGTTGAAAACGGGACTGGCCGCCCTCGAACAGTTTCGTCGCGCGATCGCAGAGGGGCATGGCGATGAAGACATGGCCGCGGTGGTTGAGCCGTTGCGGCGGCGACCAGGCGTAACCTGAGTTCGGATACCCGGCGGGACACGAGTTCGCGCCGGGCAGAGCGTGACCGCCGCCGAGACCGATTGGGGCCTCGGCGGTGCGTGATTTAGCGCCCTTGGACCGGTGAAGCGGTCGGCGGGCGGCGCACGGCTGGAGTCGTCGGGACTGGCGGCGACGCGCGTTTCAGGTCCTCCATCGAGAGCATGACGCCGGCACCGGAACCGCCGACCACGAGAGGGGAGCGGCCGTTCCAGTTCTGCAGGATCTGCAATTTGATGAAGTCGGGATTGGCGCGGAGAGCGGTGCCGCGAACCTGAATGGCTTCGGCCTCGCCCTTCGCCCGAATGATCGCGGTGTCGGCTTCGATCTGTGCTTTGGTCTGGGTGAACTTCGCCTTCTCGGCTTCCTGCTCCTGGACCATCTTCATTTCGATGGCGGTTTCGAGTTCGGGGGAGAGCGCGAGGTTGTAGATCACGAGATCGGCCACGATGAGGAACTCCGCTCCGATCTTGCGGCGGGCGAGTTCAAGGGCTCGCGTCTTGATATGTTCGCGACGTTTGACGATCTGTTCGGCGCTTTGAGTCGCGGCGACCTCTTTCAAGGCCTCTTGCACGCGAGGCGCGATGAGATTGTCGAACGGTTCTCCGGCGTACTCCTGGAAGATTTTTACGACGGAATTTTCGGGGACGCGATAGAGCACATGCACCTCCATCTTTACCTGCTGAAGATCGGAGGAATAGCATTCAGCGGGCATGGCACGGGTGCGCTGCCGAACCGAGATCGGATAAATGCGCGTGATCACGGGCTTCTTGAGACCAAAGCCTTCAGGCGCGAAATCGGGGTCGACTTTGCCCAGGGTGACCGAGACTCCGCGAAAGCCAGGTTGGACGACAAAGGTCGACGTGGAGATCACCGCGGCGGCGATCACGATCGTCGCAACGATGCCGAACAGCCGGGTGACGAGTACGGGATCGATTTCCACCGTATCAGAATCAGAACCATCAAATTGGCGGCTCATCGTACGTCCTCCTTCGCGGTCCCGCCGGTTCCGAAATCGCCAAGGGGCAACATCATGTTGGCTCCGGTTACCCCGGGGCCGACGACGATGGGCGTCACCCCGTCCCAGTGTTCAATAATCTGAAGTTCGAGTACGCTGGGGTTGGCCCGCAGGGCGGCGCCACGGAGGACAATTGATTCGGCTTCACCCCGCGCTTTGATGACCGCGGTGTTCGCTTCGACTTGAACCTGTTGCTGGGCGAAACGGGCGCGGGCAGCCTCCTGCTCCTGCACCATCTTGGCCTCAATGGCAGTTTCGAGGGCTTGAGTGAGATTGATATCTTCGAGCACGATGTCCTCGATCATGAGGATGTCGCCGACCTTGCGGCGAGCACCTTCCAAGGCTTGGCTTTTTACCTCTTCGCGCTTTTGCACGATGACTTCGGCGGTTCGGAGCGCAGTGAGCTCGTTGAGCGCCTCGGCGACGCGCGGACGGATCAACGATTCAAACGGGTCGTTCGCATAATCACGAAAGATCGCCACGACGGAAGCCTCCGGAATGCGGTAGAGAACGCGCACCTGCATCTTAACCTGCTGGAGATCGGAAGAGTAGCAGTCAGCCGTCATTTTCGCCGTTTGTTGCCGGATCATTTGCGGCGAGACCTGAGTGATAAAGGGGATTTTGAAGCCAAAGCCCTCGGGTTTAAAGCCAGGTGAGACCCGCCCTAACATGACTTCAACTCCACGGTTTCCAGGTTCGACGACGTAGGTGGCGGAGAGGCCCGCGGCGATCAACGCGAGAAGTATCACCCCTCCCACGATGGTTCGGATTAAGTTTTTTGGGTTCATGGGTTTTTATTCACGGTTTCGCGACCTTCGGCCGCGCCCGCGGGTGTTACAAGCGAAACCGAACCCCCACGAGCCGTGCCCGCTCGCGGCGGCAGCGAAAGGGGCGTCCCGCGGCGCCGCTTAACCCAGTATAGAATTCCCTATGTACCCACCTTCTAGATACAGAAATGCGCGGCTGTACGACGGAGCGGTGGGTGCCGCTCGAGGCCGCTATCCTTGGTCAAGGGGCGATGCAGTCAGGCCCGAGAGGGGAGCGCTCGTGGAAACTTCCTTCCATTTTCGAGCCTTACCTTGCGCGGCGCGGTCGCGAGCGGTGGCGGCTCCGCTCACGGGCGCGCCGGCTTGCGCTCCGTGGCCAGGCGTCACTGATTGCGCAGCTTGCCCTCGGAGTCCTGCGCTTTGTCCTTGGTATCTGAACGGGTTTGCACCGCCGACTCACTCGGATCCTGCACCTTGGTACGCGTGCTGATGGGCTGGCCCGCTTCGTCTTTATAGGGACGCGACTCTGTGCCGGAGACCGGCCGCGATTCCGCCTCGGCTTTCAGCTGGCTTTCGGCTTCGAGCCGGACTGAGGCGTCCGACCTTTGCCGCGATTTTTGCTCACGACGGACTTTTTCCGCCTGCCGATCAATCTGTTCCTTGGTCGCCTGCCCGCGCGTCAAAGTCGGCGGAGTGGGCGTGGGGACATTATCCGCGTGGACCGGCTTGTCGGGATTCATGACGCCATCGTAGCGCCAGCGGGAAAAGAGTTCCCGGTTCTCACCCTGAACCGGTCCAGCGAGTGTTGAAGCCTCGCCGGATGCTGGGCTTAGCTTAGCTGGGCGTCGATTGACCGGAGGCGTTCGAAGCCCGCGCCTACAGCGCCTCAGGAACAGCCGCACCTTCGCTTCAATACTCAGGACTTACTTCAACTCGCGGATCTTGATGTTCCGGAACCAGGACTCGTCCTGGTGATAGGTGAGCATGATGTGGCCGGCGATTTTGTCACCGAAGCCGACGTCCTTCGAAAACTTGCTGGTGGCGAGACCGGCAATCACTTCGGGACTGCCGAGGATGTAGGTGAGGACGTTTTTGCCGTTCAGCCAATGTTCGACTACCTTGCCGCGGACCACGATGCGGGAGTAGTTCCACTCGCCGACGGGCCGCAGGGGTTTGTTCGCAGCGGGAGGCAGCACATCATAGAAGGACGCGGTCTGGCGCTTCGCCCCAATCTTGGCATCCGGGTGACCATTGTCATCCAGCATCTGATACTCGTGGCCCGGCGACTTGGCGCGGGCCTCGGTCACAAAATATTTCACCCCATTATTGCCGGCGAGCTCAACGCGCCATTCCCAGCTTAGCTCGAAATCATTAAAGGTCTTCTCGGTCAGAATGTCGCGGCCCTTGACCTTGGCGACCGTGCGTAGCGTGCCGTCTTTCACTTCCCAACCGGCGTCCGGCATCGTGGTGAGTTTATAACCGCGCCAGCCCTGGAAGGATTGTCCGTCGAAAAGCAGTTGCCAGCCAGCGGCTTTTTCGGCGGCGGAAAGGGTATTTTCCGCGGCGTGAGTGGAGGTTAACGCCAGCAAAAGCGCGGCGGCGGCAACGAAGGTGCGTGAGATCATAGGGGGAAAGGCCCGGAGCATCACGGCAAACCGCGCCGGTTGCCAGCCAACTCTTCAGCGGCTGGTGGCGAAACCGTCGCCTTCAGCCGGTGTCGACACATCCCTCTGACGTCCAGCGCAGCGGAGAGCGCGCATGAACCCGGTGCGAAACGGCTTGTTCCACGCGCGCCCCCGTCGTATCCACGCGTCCCTCCTGTTTGCCCATGTCTGCGAAAGTCCTGGTTCGTGATCTTCAGAAGCGTTACGCCGGCGTTGATGCCGTGCGCGGGGTGAGCTTTGCGATCGAACCGGGAGAGATCTTCGGCCTGCTCGGCCCCAACGGCGCGGGAAAAACCACCACCGTGGAATGCCTCATCGGTTTGCGCGAAGCGGACTCCGGCCAGCTCGAAGTCTGCGGGCTCGATGCCCGTCGCCATCCGCAGGAAGTGAAACAGCGCATCGGCGTAGCGCTGCAAAGCACCTCGCTGCAGGACCAGATTACGCCGCGTGAGGCGTTGAAAATGTTTGGGGCCTTTTACCGCCAGCGGACCGATCCCGAGACTCTGCTGAAACGCTTTTCGCTGATCGAGAAGGCCGACGCCCGTTTTGACACGCTTTCGGGCGGGCAGCGCCAGCGACTCGCCCTCGCCCTCGCGTTTGTGAACCAACCCGAGTTGGTCATGTTGGATGAGCCCACCACCGGACTCGACCCGCAATCACGACGTGAACTCCATGACGACATTGTGCAGATGAAACAGGACGGCTGCACGGTATTACTCACCACGCACTATTTGGAAGAGGCCGAGCGGTTGTGCGACCGGATCGCGATCATCAATCATGGACGTATCGTTGCCGCGGGTACGCCGCGGGAATTGATGGCCCAACGGCGCGGTGCGCAATCCGTGCGGCTGGTCACGGGCCGGCCGCTCGACCTCGCGCGCCTCGCGAAACTGCCGGCGGTGCAGGATGTTGCCGGCAAGGATAACGAGGCGGTCTTTCACACCACCGCGGCCGCCGAAATGCTCGGCGCGCTGACGCAGTGGCTGGGCACGGAAAAGAACGAAATCATCGACCTCCAGGTCCGGGCGGCGTCCCTCGAAGACGTATTCATCGAACTGACACGCGATCCGGAAAAGCGATGAACGCTTTGCTGCAACACCTTGGAATTTCGCTGCGACTCCATCTGCGCAACAAGATGGCGCTGCTCTACGGCTATCTGTTTCCGCTGATCTTCCTCGTGGCGTTCGCCGTGTTGTATCGGCACGAGCGGATACCGCTGCTGCGGCACATGGGCGAACTCCTGACCGTCGCGGTCCTCGGCGGCGCCTGCTTCGGCTTGCCTACCACGCTCGTGAGCGAGCGGGAACGCGGCGTCTGGCGGCGTTACCGGCTTACGCCGATTCCAACGTGGGCGGTGGTGGCCAGTACGGCGATCGCGCGTTACCTGATCGTGCTCAGCGCGGGGTTGTTGCAGCTCGGGCTGGCGCTCGCGATCGGCATGACGTTTCCGGAGCACCCTTTCGATCTATTCGTGGCGTTTACGTTCGTGGCGTTTGCCTTTATTGGGCTCGGCCTCGTGATCGCCGCGCTGGCGGATAACGTTCCCGCAGTGCAGGCGCTAGGGCAGTGCATTTTCCTGCCAATGTTGATCATTGGCGGCGTGGCCGTACAGCTCGCGGCCCTGCCGTTGTGGGCGCAGCATGTCTCGGCATTTTTCCCCGGACGCTATGCGGTCGAAGCGCTGCAAGCGACGATGAGCGGATCCGGTTTGGGGGGCGCACGGTTCAGCCTGCTGGCCCTCGCGTTGAGCGGGATTGCAGGCTGCGTGGCTGGGGCGAAACTGTTCCGTTGGGATGCACAGCAGCGCTTTTCGGCACGCGGTGGAAAGGCGTGGCTCGTGCCGGTGCTTGGCGCCTGGCTCGCGGTCGGACTGCTCGCCGAATGGCGTGGACGCATCGCGATTCCGGTGGATCGGGAGGTCGCTCCGGTCGCCCGAGCCAAGGTCGAAGTGCCACCCGCCACAATCACGGCGGAGCCAGTCGCGCCGCCGCCGGTCGAATCTCCCGCGGCTATGGTGGGTGCAAGCGCCTCCACGGACACCGTGACGCCGCCGCCCGCCGGGCCCGTTGCGGTTATGACCCCGCCGGCGGTTACGCCCGTGGAGCCGGTTGTGCCGGAGCGTCCGCTGACGCCACCGCCGCCGGATCCGCTGTGGATGCACATCACGCAGAAGGAGATTGATGCCCTCGACTATAATTTGCCGCCCGATCACGGGATTGTTTCGCCCATTGCCGGACGCGATGAAGAGGCCGAGGATTACATGAGGGACCAAGTGGAGAGCGTCCGCTCGAAGCTGCCCTTCTGGCCGCCGGGCACGGATGGCGATGACCTGCGCTGCGTGCGCAATCTCCTCTATGTCGCGGCGGTTCCGGACGCGATCCAGCTGCCGGTGGAGCGTTATCTGCCCCGCGTCGTCTTCGAGTATCTGATCGATACTTATCCGCGCGAGAAACTGACGAAGATTCTCACGTGGATCGCGATGACGCCCGAGCAAGGCATGGTGATCGACGACCTCTCGGATCTTGGCGTGGAAGGAACCGCGGGCGACCCGATGGTCGTGCGCGAGCGCGCTTACCTTTATGCGATCAAGTTTGTCGCCCGCCTGACGGGCAGGGTCGAGGAATGAGGGAACTCATTGCGAATCAGGCGAACTCAGGGGAAAGGTGTGCTCGCGCCGGTCGCAGGGTAGTCCGTCCGACACTCCGGCGCCGCCCGCCTATTTCTCCCTGGTGAAAGTCTCCACCCTTAAGATCGTCCTCTTTGTCATCTTCGTGATGACGCTGGTGTGTTTGCCCTTCGTGCTGTTCGGCGAGGAATACGTGCTGCCGTTGTTGGAATCGCGGGAGCAGCGGATGTGGGCGCTCGTTGCGATCGCAATCGCGCTCCTGGCGAGCGACTCGGTCGCACCGGTCCCTGCGACGATCGTGATCATGTCCCTCGCCGCTCGGGGCGGCGTGCTGGCCGGGATCATCGGCGGTACCATTGGCTTGACCCTGGGTGTGCTCGCGGCGGCGTGGATTGGGCGCGCGGCGGTGGGCCGGCTGGCACCCAAATTTCTTCCCGATGCAGAGCTTGCCCGCATGCGCGAGTCGCTACAGAGCCGGCTTATGATCACGCTCGCGTGCCTGCGCAGTGTCCCGGTGCTGGCGGAAACATCCGTCATCGTGGCAGCCGCCACCGGCGTGCCGGTGAGGCGAATCGTACGCGTGACGGTGCTGCCCAATTTCGTGATGTCGGTGATCTACTCGGTGGCCGCGGATAATTCATTGATGACGGCCGTGCTGACGTTTGCCGCCACCATGTTGTTCTCCTACTTGGTCTGGCGGGTAGTAACCCGTCGCCAAGCTGCCGCGCAGTTGGTTGTCGACGCGACCAAGCGGGAGCAACTCGAGTCAAAGCCGTAGCGCCGGTGCTAAGGGGGCGTTCGCCTTCCGGGAATTTGATGAGCGTCGGTTGGCCCCCGGGGTGCCACTTCGTGCCTCCCGAAATCATGAACCATTGAGTTACTTGGGGCGCCGTTTTGCGACTGAACGGCAACGCGTGAAAAACTCCTGCGAACGGGCCACGTGGGACTTGTTCTTTTCGGCGGCGCTGTTCATCAATCGCCGCACCCGTTTATGTCCAGTAGTACCAAGCGTCTTGGCGTCGGCTTCATCGGTAGCGGTTTTATCACCCGCTTTCATATTCAATCGTGGACCGCAGTCCGCGATGGCGACGTGCTGGGGA
>JBBQEG010000079.1:0-16747 GCA_038320495.1 Opitutales bacterium
TTGAGCGGGCGAACGTCGCGTTCGAGTCGATCGCATCGTCCGGTCACGATAGCTCTCAGAGCAGAAGGAGCGAGCGCGCGACCTCAGCAGGCAGTCGACCGTACCGTTTTATAGATCCTGAAGCGCGATAAAAGCACCACCATGCAAATACGTGATCGTGCGCATCAGGTTGGCGTACTTCAGCCCCGTGTTGCCCATCGAAAACGAATAACGGATCGTCGTGGGAAAACCAATCGCGTTGATGACCACCCCGCGGTCACCGTTTTCGTCAGCGGGATTCATGTTATCGAGCGCGCGGATCACGGGATCAGCTGTATCGATAAATTCATCACCGAAAACATAGACCCCCATGCGCATTTTCTCGTTCTCCTTGTCGTGGAGAAAACGGATGGCGTTGTAGATGCCGGGAACCGGATTACTGATCGAGTCTTGGTTATAGCGGCGCAACGTCCGCCGAATCTGATCGCGCAGGGCGGGACTATCCGGAATCCACCCATCCGTCCCGGTGGCGCGGCGTCCGAGAATAAACCGTCCATCGCCGTCAAGCAGCTGTAAACCCTCAAGGTCGGGATAGGAGTCGAGCACCTCGTCGATTTTGCGAATGACGATAGGCCAAAGTCCGCCGTGCGTCGGGTCCCGCATGGATCCCGACGTGTCGATTACAATGGCGATATAATTACTGCCGACGGGAAGGCCCACCGGGGTCGGCTTAACGTGGGGCAGGAGTTCGATTTCAGGTTTCTTCTGCCGTGCCGCGATCGCCCGCTTGAGCTCATCGGTGTCCACCAGCATGGCCTGCAAGCCGCTTTTTTCTTTTTGCAGCTGACGATCCATTTCGTCGAGCATCGCTTGGACTTCGGCGTTGGTCATTTTCGCGACCGTCAACCGGTTCGAGACGCGGCGCTGGTCCTGCTGAACCTCGTTCTTCTTCGACTCCAGTTCCGTGAGCTCGGCCAGGCGGGCGGCAAGGACGCGGCGCAGTGCCACCAAATTTTCAAGCTTCTCTTTCTCACGTGAACCGATCGTGAGGACAAAGAGGAGAATGATCGCTCCGAATCCGCAGCAGATGCAGTCGAGGAACGACAGACTGAACGTCTGGGGTGTGCGGCGGCGGATCATGTGTCAGGCCAGGATTTAGAAGGGCTAACGAGGGCTCCGCGGGTCGCGTTGGCGAGTTCCCAGTACATGCCGGGAGCACCCGGATCACCGCTGAGCAAGGGGAACAAGATTGTGCTGACGGGAATGCGTGGAGGGAGCTGCCGGGCGGCAATCTCGAAGAAACGAATACGATGACCCTCGTCGACGTCGCCCTCCATCGGAAGGGAGTCGCTCTTCGTGGGAAGACCATCCGTGAGTAAGACAATGCTGTCCGGTAACCGGGGGAGGAAACGGATGGCGGTGAAGGCCCGCTCGAGATTTGCGCCGCCCTGGGGAACGACCGTGTGCAATTCCTTCAACACTTGGGTGAGAGTGGTCTTGTCCTTCGTGCTAAACCACTCGTCTCCCCGGGTGGGTAACACCGGCGTCGTCTCTTCGTTGAAAAATAGAATCTGAAAGCGCGTTTCAGGATCGAGCGTGGCGAGGAGCCATTCCAAGGCATGGATTGTACGCTTCCATTTCGGCGCTTCCCGCTTCTCGTCATCGGAAGCGTCGAGCCGGGACGCGGCCTCGTCGATCGTGTCGCCCAGCATCGATCCCGAGGTGCGAACGATGAATACGACAAACTCGCCCGTAAGTTTTACGCCGGTGAGGTATTGTCGGCGGTCGATTTCCGGAATGGGAATCGGTGCGAGATCCTCCGTCGGCAGGGCTTTCTTTTCGGCCAGCAGACGATCCAGCGCATCTTTCAGAATGCCGGTTTGCTGAAGCATCAGGAGCAATTCGCGCTTCCGATCGCTCAACTTCACTTGATCTTCCTTGGTCTTGGCGTTGATGTCGTCCAGTTCCAGCTGGGCCGTCGCCAGCATCTGTGCCAATTTCTCCATTGCTGCCTTCGAGGTGTTGAGGTCGCTGTCCGCCTTTTTTACCTGCTCGCGGACATCTTCGACGACGCTCTTATCGACACTCGATTTCGAGCTGATCGTCAGGAGAAAGACGAGGAGAACCGCGCCGAAGCCACAACAGATGCAGTCCAGAAACGAGATGCTGAAGACCTCGGTGTCGCGGCGGCGATGAGCGAGTGGCATGGCGCTGAAAGGTTAGGCGTGGCGGCCGTTGATCGGGGGACAGTGGGCAAAAAGGATGTCGGCGGACGCGGTCTTGCACCGAACTGTTAATCGATCTCCTGCATTTATCAAGGTGCGGGAGATGGATCCATTCGGTTCGAAACCGGGTCGGGCGGGCGCCGCGTCTACAAACCAGACTCGGCCTCCCTCGTTGATCAGCGGCACCGCGCAATCTTCGGTGCCATTGAAATTGTCCGGCAAGACCAGATCGGCGCCGAGATCAGCAAGCCCGATCGTGAAACGTGGCTTCCCGCCAAGGGCATGGCCGATGCCATCGAGAATCGCGTGGGTGGGCGCAGGATTCGCCTCGGACTGGCGGTTCTTGTGCAACCGCGCCTCCCACTCGGCGCTCGTGGAACGGCGAGCATCGACAAGGGGTACGGCTTTCTCGAGGGGTACGTCCGCGAGATCATCGGGAACGGTCATGCGGGCGGCGCCGACTTGCGCCGCGCCGCAAGCAGCAGCGCCTTTGGGGAGCCGGAGCAGCCGGTTAAAACCCGCGGATCGCAGCCGCGCTTCGATGCCCGGCAGATGCGCGGTGCGGTCGGTCAACGCGACGGTGCAGGGTTCGGATGCATGAGGGGAATTTTGCAGGAACGATTGCAGGCCCTGCACCAACGCGACCCCAAATGCATGGGAATCCACCGCGAGTTGTTCGCGCTTTGCGATCATTTCGTAGCCCCGGGTCGCGGTATTGAAATGATAGCGCCACTCGCCGCTTTCGCTCACGAGAAAGTCTTTCGTCTGACGGAAGAACATTTGCTCGATTTTCCCATCCTCGAGAATGTCGAACGCCGTATGGCGCAGGAAACGGTTACCCATCGTTCCGGTGACCTGTTTCAACAGGTGCGCATATCCCAACTGGGGAAGGTGGATGAAATCTTTCCGTTCGAGCTTGTCGTCCGTACTGAGCAGCGTGATGTCGGCACCTTCCAGCTGAAGATCGATCACGACAACGGGGAGAGCCGGGTTGAAGCCGTCCGCTCGCGGGTCGCAGAGCGCCGCGCAGGCCATGTCGATCATGCCGGCGAGCGGAATGTTTATTTCGCCGAACATGCCGAGAAGCAGCCCCAGCTTTTCCTCTTCGGCGGCGTGATCTTTTAGATACGATCCAGGCACCGCGACGACGACCTTGTCGAGCGGCCCCGCCGCGGCCGCCAGGCGGCTGGCATATTCGCGGAAGAAGAAAAAGCAGAGTTCCGAAAACGACGGTGGTTTGGCACCGACGGTCAGACTGGATGGCTCGTGGGCGAGGCGTGACCAGAACGTGTGAGCTACCCGCCGGGGATGGACAAACCACATGTCTTCGGCCGGGCGGCCGAAGGTCAACTTCGGCCCATCGGCGTAACAGTAGCCGGGCCACTCGGGAACGCCGTGGGAATCGGGGACGTCGATGAGATGGGGCTCGTTGGATTCGCAGGATGCGGTCAGCAGGCCCGCATCACAAAGTTCAATTCCGATGGTTGCCATGGATTCAGTTAAACGAGGGCCCTGGAATTCTCCTCCCTGACAGGCACCTTCATCACATCGATCAGTTTGTGGCGGCAATACGTCTGGGTTTCGATTACAAAGGATTCTTGTCGCGATTGTACGATATGCATGAAGTACATCAGCGCCATCGAGATCAGCAGTGCGACGAGCGTGGAGTTGAAGGCCAGGCCCAAGGCCGTGGTTACCGGGCCGATGTCGCCCTTGATGGCATCCTCGGCAAAAGCCAGAGCAAGACCGATGCCTCGAACCGTCCCGATAAACCCGATCGCCGGGATCGCCCACGCGATGTAGCGAACGAGGGAGAGGGATGAATCAAGCCGATCCGCCGTGAGCTCGGCCCGCTCTTTGACTGCGTTCGCCGAATCCTGAATCGAGCTGGTGGCGTGGAAACGATGTAATGCCGCGAGCATCGCTTCCGGTAGAAGTCTCTCTCGCCAACGCGGATTGCGGTCGACCGCGGCGCGAAGCTCCTTGTAGCGGTCGAGGGCGTCTTCCGGGATGATGCGTTCCCCGGGTTGCACCCGGACGAAGTCGTGATTAAAAAGACGTCGTTCCGCCCGGACTTGAATCAATTTATGTCCGAGGATGATCAAGCCCCAGACTGCAAAGATGATAACGAATTGCTGCTCCGGATCCTTGATGATAATGAATACGGATCGCTGGTCGGAATCTCGCCCGGATACCCCTCCTTGGGCGGCCATAACCCGCTGCTTGACTTGAATGTCCTCAACCCGCGGGCGCACCACCAAGGCGTAAAAAGGGAGCACCAGCATGAACGCGACGAGAAGACCGATGGCCGGAACCAGAAAGTCGGACGAAAGAATGCCCTTGTTTCGTGAAATCATAGGAATAGAAGTGACGACTAAAGCTGGGTGAACGTCAGGTTGCTATATGCTCCATTCTCTCTCAATTTCAAATCGGCCGATGAAGTGTTTGGGCGGTCGACCAGAAACGCTGACTTCGTTTGCAAGAAAAAACGAACACTCTTAAGTTAGGGCGAGTCTAATCTAATCACCGCTTCGTCTTTCGTTTCCCATGGAGAATATCACGTATCGCCTTTCAGGGCGCTGTAAGCAGTTTGTCCTTCTCGGCACCGCTTTAGCGGTGTCCGGTTTCAGTGGCTGTTCCTCGGTCGCTCCCTCGAAGACGGCGTCTGGCGCCGGCACGGGAGCAATGATCGGTGGTGCCGGCGGCGCGATTGTTGGCTCCAGTAGTAGCATGGGCACGGGCACCGGTCTGCTCGGTGGTGCCGCTGCAGGCGCGCTGGTC
This sequence comes from Opitutales bacterium, assembly GCA_038320495.1. GTDB lineage: Bacteria > Verrucomicrobiota > Verrucomicrobiia > Opitutales > Opitutaceae > ER46. The sequence goes on from JBBQEG010000079.1 coordinate 4,986, forward strand.
GGTGGCATCGTCGGCATGGTTCAGGATGCCAAGGACCGCAAAGAACAGGATCGGCTCGCGCAAGAACGGGCCTACCAGCAGGAACTCGCGAAACGCCGTGCAGAAGACGCTCGTTCCAAGGCGAGCATCGAGGAAGAGCTCGCGATCGCCGCGGGTTTTCAGATTTCCGAGATTGAACTCAACGACGCCCGCAAAAAGCTCGAGCAGGCGAATGACCGCCTGAAGCGCCTGCGGGATGAGCGGTCCGCCGCGCTCGCCAAGAAAAAGGAGCTCGATGAAGCGTTCGAGAAAACCCTTTCGACTGAAGCCGAGATCGCCCGCCTCGAAGAAGAGTTGGCGCGTCTCAAGGGCGAAGAGGCCCTTGCAACTCCTGCTCCGGCCGTCGACAACCGGGACGTTCCGCCAACTCCCACCAATGGTGGCCGGTCTGGAATCTAATCGTCCCCGCGAGCCTGCACCCGCTTTCGTGGCCTGATCTACGATCCATGAAATCGATTCTCTTCCGTGCCTGGCTCCCGGTGTTTCTCCTCGGGTCACTGATCGGCGCGGGTTGTGCGAGTCGCTCCACGTATCAGGTGAAAGTGGATGCGATCACCAAGCCAGTCGCAGCCCAGACGCAATCGTATGCGCTAAAAAGCAAGGATCCACGGATGGGAGACGAGAGCCTGCGATACCGCGAAGCCGCGGATTTCGTGCGGACTGCGCTTTCGGGCAAGGGCCTGTACGAGGCGCCCGATGAGGAGCAAGCAGACATGGTCGTCGAACTCGATTTCGGCATGGAATCGCCCCGGACCAAACTCGAGCGTGTCAGCGTTCCCGTGTATGCTCAGGTCGGCGGGCAAGTTCGGTACGACACGGTTCCGATGATAGATTCACGGGGCAACACGAGTTTCCGCACCGTTGCGGTCTACGACCAGCCTCGGAGCGAGCTGATTGGCTACGACGATGTTCCGCGGCAGGTCACCATCTACGAGAAGTATCTCAAGGTCACGGCGCGCGAAAATAAGGAGGGCGTCGAGGGCCGCCCGCCGGGGGAGTTGTGGAGCATTCACGCCAGTGCGGAAGATGAGAGCAAGGATCTGAGAAAGTACCTTCCGATCATGGCTTCGGCTTTGGTGGATTATATTGGTCAGAATTCTTCGAATCAGCAAACCGTGAAGGTGCGAGCGGACGGTCCGGGCGTGGAATTCATTCGTCGAGGGATGTCAGCCCCTCCCTCGGGGACATCAACATCGCCGGACTCTTCCGAGTCAGCCTCCCGGGAGCAGCCAAGGCCAGCGGGCGCTTGAGGTCGGCGCCGCACCTCGCGCGGGCCGTGGATCGAGTAGCGGACGGCGGGCTTCCGACCTGCATCGTTTGGCTTACGGTTTGCCGTCGCCAGAGTGCCGGCTACGGTTGGATGAGTCCCTTGCGAATCGCGAAACGCACCAGATCCGTCTGTGTGTGCAAACCGAGTTTCCGCAGTAAATTGGTACGATGAGTTTCCGCGGTGCGGGGGCTAATGAAGAGCTTCTCCGCGATCTCGGTGTTGTTGTTTCCCTCCGCGGCGAGCTGCACGACCATCCGCTCCCGCTGCGTGAGCGAGTGAAGCGGATCCGACTCGTCGGCCGGTTTGGAGACGAGAGCGTTGATGGCCCATTCCGAAAGGGTCGCACTCAGGAAACGCCGGCCCGCGAGCACCTCTTTTAGCGCCTGGAGAATCTCCTGAGACTCGGAGCCTTTCAGAATATAGGCCATCGCCCCGGCGCGGAGCGACTCGATCACGTACGGTTCGTCGCTGTGCATCGAGAGGACGATCACGCGTGTATTCGGACTGCTGACCCGCGTTTGCCGCAACACCTCGATGCCATGGAGCCGTGGCATGTTGAGGTCGAGCACGAGGATTTGCGGTTTGTGCTTTTCGACCAGCTGCGCCGCGCTGAGTCCGTCGGATGCTTCCGCGACAATCCGGCAGGAACCTTCGCTCTCCAGGATACCCCGAAGGCCGCGGCGCACAATTTCATGATCGTCGGCAAGAATGGCGGTGGTCATGGTGAAAGGGTCGTCGAGTCCGGAGAAAGGGTGAACTCGGCATGGAGGCGGGTGCCTTGTCCCGCTCGGGAAAATACATTGAGCCGACCGCCGGCGACATGAACCCGCTCGGCGATGCCGGCGAGCCCTAGTGAATCGCGGCGGGCCAAAGCCGCGGGCGCATCGAATCCGTGGCCACGATCGCTGATCTCGACCTGTAACGCCCGGTCATCGGCCGTGACCGTGACGACGGCGGCTTTAGCTCCGGAGTGGCGCGCCACATTGGTGAGCGCCTCCTGCACCATTCGGAAGACGGTTGTTTCCAGCTCTGACGGGAGGCGGGTTTCAGGTAGTGAGAGTTCGAGCTCCACCTGAATGCCGGTTTGATTTTGGAACAGCCGTGTTTGCCATTCCAACGCCGGCCGGAGGCCAAGATCATCGAGCACGCGTGGTCGTAATTGCAGCGAGAGTTCCCGCACCGTCTGGAGCAATTCTCCCGTTACGCCTAAAGCGTCCTGCAAGGGCTCGCTCGGGGCGCAATCGCGGGCGGCTTCCAGCTGGAAACGCAGCCCGGTAAGTAGCTGGCCAATTTGGTCGTGGAGCTCCTGCGCCAAGGCGCGTCGTTCCTCCTCCTGCACCCGCAAGAGGCGGTTCGACAGCGCTTGCAGCCGTGCCGCATTTTCCTCGGCGTTTTCCTCGGCCTTGCGACGGACCAGGATCTCCTGCTCAAGTTCGCGCGTGCGCGCAGCGACCTGCGCGGCGAGCGACTGATTCAATTCCGCGAGCTCCAACGCAAGTTTGGCGTTGAGGCGTTCGGTGTCGGCGCGCTTCAGCGCGTTGTTCAACGAAAAAACCAGATCGGTCATCGTGCTGGATCCACGCAGAAGGCAGTCATGGGCTCCGAGCTTGAAGGCCGCAATCGTCGTCTCCGCTTGATCAAAATTGGCCAGCACGATCACTGGTAAATCTTCGTCCCGGGCTCGGAGTTGTCGCAACGCATCAAAGACCTCGACGGTATCCAGATTCGGTCCGAGGACGACCCCGTCAAAGGTGAGTTCGCCGGCAAGGAATCGTGTCAACGTCGCCGGAGGCTCAGCCCGGACCTGCAGGCGTGCCGCACCCGCGGCGAAGAACAGGGCCGCGGACGAACGTTCCCGGTCGTCCGGATCAACAAAAAGGACCCGATATTGCCGGGCCGGACTGGTGCGGGTTCCGGCGGACAGGCGACTTTGATGTTTGAGGTGGGTTCGCTGGATCACCTCGTGGATCCGGCGGAACTCGGCGGAATTCTTGTCGATGCAGTCGACCGCACCCGCTCGAAGCGCGCGCACCGCAAGCTCATGCTGCCCTTCACCGCTGACCATGATGACGGGCGTGGGATCGCGCCGCGCGGCCAACTCGCCGAGAACCTGGAGTCCGTCCAAATCCGGCATCCTGAGATCAAGCATCAGAATGTCGTATTCTCCTCGTTCCATTGCCTGCAGGCAGGCGCGCCCCGAGTTGACGATCTCCAACGCGCAGTCTGCGCTGGTTCGGCTGAAATAGAGCTGAACAATCTCAGCAACCTGAGGGTCGTCTTCGGCGTAGAGGACGCGAATCATTGGGCTTCTGCGTGGATTAGGTTTGGCCCACCGGTTGGCAACCCAAGCGAGTTCACGATTGTGACGAAAGGTACTTCGTCTCCGATCTCGTGCAAGAGCTGGCCACGCGCAGCAGAGCTGAGACACGGCCTTGGATGCTTGTCATTCCCGGCTTCATCTCAGTCGACCGTTCGCGGGAGCGCCAGGAGACGAGTTGCCAGGCGGGCGTGAACGATCGCGCGGCTAAGACCGGCGAGCGTAGATTTTCTGCAGCATTGTGACCGATGCCGTGGCACTTGGATGAGTGACGCCGGCGGGACGCGCAGGGGCGAGGCTGCAACGGAGCAGGAGTTGCTCGTTCTCCTTGTCGAGTTGGAGAATTTGCAAGATGCGGCCGCGCGTAGTTTCGAGCTGGTCCCGGGTCTGAGGATCACGAGCTGAAGCGGCGGGGACCGTGCGCAGTGCGGTAAGCGTGACGTCGAGTTGGGCTAGCAGCCCGCGTTTGCGATCCAGCAAGGCGGCGTCGGGGACGCGCTGTTGCTGTCTGAGAAACCGATTTTCATCGAGAACACACTGGTAGATTTCGTCGCAGAGCTGGTGATGGGCCTGGATCGTCTCAGATTGGGTCATGGTGTGGCGGCGGCCGGGTTGGAAGGGGAAGTGGCAACGTTCTTACTCGAAGCCGAATCGAAAAAGCTGGTGACCTGATTACCAATCCGTTCGCGCCAGTCCAAGTGTTCAATTCTCCATTTCGCCATGGTGACGAGTTCGGCGAAATCGGGGCTGGGAGTGGTACCTCCCGCGTCAACGATGGCTTGGTACGAGGATTTGGCCCGATCGTTCATGCCCAACCGCTCATAGCATAACGCGAGCTGGTAGGTGACCGGTAGACGCCAGGTGGGCTCAGGTGAGAGTTCCAAAAGGCCGGCATAAATCGCGCGAGCGTTGAGGGTATCGCCCGTCTCAAAGAAATCGTTGGCCAGGTGGTTGCCGGTCCGGCGCTGCCAATAGGCCCAACGCTTGGGGTCACCGGCGATGCGCGATTTCTCGGTGCGGAGCAGCTCGAGGGTCGTGGCGAAGGCTTCCTGCGGGCGCTTCAGTTCGCGAAGCGAAATCGCGAGCAGGTAGCGGGCTTCGGGGATGTTTTCATCTTCAGGCCATTGCTCGATATAGGTACGCAGCGTGTTCACGGCCTTTTCGAGTTCCCCCTGCAAGCGCAGGGCGAAACCAGCCTTGAAATGCGCCCGCGCCCGGTCAGCCGGCGCCAGATCCAAGAGACGAAGGCGGGTGAAAAACTTACTGGCCTCAAGATACTCCCCCGCGATAAAGTGCGTCTCGGCGATTTCAAACTGCGCCGTCTTGGCGAGTAACTGATACCGGTCGAACCCTTCGCCCGGCAGTTTCAGCGTTGAGCTAATCACGTTATAAAAACGCGAGATCGCGGCCTTGTGCGCGCCGAGCGCCCGGAGAGTACGCCCGAGATCGAGCAGCGCATCCGGCAGGCGTTCGTCATCCGGGTAGTCCTTCAGGTACCGTTCATAGATCGCTGCTGCTTTGGTCAGCATGCCCTGTTTCCGGTGCATGTACGCCAAGCCAAGCAATGCCGTCTTGTGATCGGCATCGCTGGCTCCGCGAGCATTGAGCACCTGCCGAAACGCAATGTCCGCTGCTTCATAGTCGCTTCGTTCCGTTAACCGCGAACCGAGCGTGAGCATGCTCTGAATCTCTTCCGCATCCCGGAACTTGGGCGCCTCAACTTCGGGAACGACGGTGGCCACTTCCACGGCTTTGGATCCCTCGGGAGCTGCGGGTTGGCCCAAGGATGGCTCTGGCTGGACAGCGGGTGTCGTCGCCGCCGGAGAAGCGGCTGCCGTCACGTCGGCTCCTTGGCTGGGGGACACGATAAGAATCCACCCAGCGCAGAGGTGCACGAAACGAGAGGGCAAGCAGAGGCGACGGATCATCAGGGCGTTTGGCGATAGGTGGCGGAACTAGGTGGGATCGAGGCCGGTGCCGCGGGAGCCGTCGGAGCGACGGGTACCAGCAGCGTGACATCAGCAGACGCGCGCCCGGACCCGGGAATCTGGAAGAAGGGCAGAAAGTCCTCGGCCCGGATGGTTGGAGTCAGCGAATCGCGCATGATCGGTTGCGGCTCCTTGACTTGACCCGGAAACGACGGCTGGGAATTCGCCGGTTCCCCAGTCGACGGATTGATCGCCGGGCTGGAGGCCACCGACGAATCTGACGGAGCCGGCCCCTCGTTGGGCAGAGTCGTCACATCCTCGCTGGAGTCTCGAGGAGGAGGTTGAAGATCTGACTCGAGTGGAACAGAAGGCGCCGGGATGGGCGGTGGAGAACGAAAACGGAGAGGAGGAGCGCCGACAGTGGATAGGTACGGGATCCCTCCCGCATGGTGCAGTTCGGGTCCGCTCCCAAGTGGACGGATTCGCGACAACGCAAAGGCGTTGTCGGTCGCTGCAACCGGCAGGAGCACGAGCAGCAGGCAGTTCAATGCCTTGCTCAAGCCCGCCGGTGAAAGCGGTGGTTCGCGATGATTCATTTCGAAAAAGACGGTCCATATAATTGGATTGTCCTGATTATGCCCGCGTCCCTATCGGCACGTGGGGAAAGAATCTGAACCCTTTCTGCGCCTGGTAAAAGGCACCGGGTTCGCGACCGGATCCGGCAGTGCGTCGCTAGGCGACTGCGCCCTCGAGCAGGACTCGGAGATTTCTTCCGAGCTCGTCGAGTTTGTACGGCTTCTGCACGAAGGTGGGCCGCCCCAGCTTCTCCAACGCGTTTCGTGCATCCACTGTGAGGTGCCCGCTAACCATGATGACCTTGAGCGCCGGCCGGCAGATTCGAATCACCTTCAATACATCCATCCCGCTTGCGCCCGGCATGTCCAAATCGAGCAGGACGGCATCAAAGTGGCGGGACTGATCGCTCACGGCTTCGATCGCCTCCAGCCCGGAGTCCGCCGTGGCGGTGCGGTAGCCTTTGCGCGTAAACGCGTTTGAAAGTAGGGAGCGAAGGGATTCCTCGTCGTCGACGATCAGCAGCGATTCTGTGCCACCGGGAAATTCGCCCGGGCTTGCGCTCGTGACGATGGCCGCCGGCGATTTGGCCAGCGGCAGGTAGACGCGAAACGTGCTTCCGATGCCGGGGGTCGTCTCGACGTCGATGAATCCTTGGTGCGAAACAACAATTCCATAAACCACCGCCAAACCCAGGCCCGTGCCTTGGTTGCCTGGTTTTGTGGTGTAGAACGGCTCAAAAATTCGCTGGCGCACTTCCGGTGTCATGCCCGTGCCCGTATCCGAAACTTCGAGACACGCATAGATCTGGGCCGACGTGGCCCCCAGCTGCGTCAACGTGCTGCCGGAAACCGTGCCAGTCGTCAGGGTGATCGTGCCGCCGGACGGCATGGCATCGCGCGCGTTCACACAGAGGTTCAGCACGATTTGCTGCAGTTGGTTCTGGTCGGCGAGCAGCGGCGGCAGACGATCATGCAGCCCCAGTTGAGCGGTGACCGTGCGGGGAAATGTTTCCCCGATCAACGTGATTAGATCCCGGATCAACTGGTTGAGGTCGACCGGAGAAAAACGAGCCTCCGTCTTGCGACTGAACGTCAGAATCTGTCGCACCAATCCACTCGCCCGCTGGGCGGCCCGATGAATCTCGCGCAAACCCTTTTGGAGCACCGCAGGTTCCTGGGGCGTCTGCTGGCAGAATTCGGAATAACCATTGATGATCGCGAGCAGATTGTTGAAATCGTGTGCGATGCCGCCGGCAAGGGTGCCGAGGCTCTCCATTTTTTGGCCCTGCCGGAGATCATGCTCCAGTTTCTTCCGTTCCGTAATGTCTTCGCGGAGACAGAGGAAATTGGTGATTTCACCCGTCGGGCCGCGAAGACAGGAGACCTTGACCGATTCCCAAACCGTAACGATGTCACGGCGGGACGTGCGGAGTTCCCCGCGCCATTCGCCGCCGCTTCGGACCGTGGTCCAGAAATGATCGAAGGAGACCTGGTCGGGATGTCCGTCCCGCAACACCTCAATATCATGATCGAGGATGTCCTCGAGCGTGTGACCGCTGACTGCGGTGTACTTGGAATTCACATACTGCGCCCGACCGTCCAGATCGGTGATCACGATGGACACGGGCGATTGCTCGACTGCGCGGGACAGGCGGTAAAATTGTTCCTCGGCAAGGCGCTGTCGCGTGATGTCGCGCCCGACCGCGCGGATGGCGACGATCTCCCGCGCGTTATTGCGGAGAACGGTTTCCTCCCAGGAAAACCAGCGAATGCCCTGTGGCGTCAGCCATCGATGTTCGGCGACCGCCTGATGCGGAGGGCGGGCGAGCTCGGCTGCGCTGGCGTTCAACCCCCCAATATCATCCGTATGAATCAGGTCGGCCACCCGCAAGTCCGCGACATTGTTCGTGGTCCGTCCGAATTTGCGGGCAAAGGAATTGTTCGCCGCGAGGATCTGACCCTTGAGGTCACGACAATAGGCAGAGTCGGCACTGGTTTCCCAAGCGCCCAGCCAGTGATCGAAGGGCGACTTACGCGCTTTAATCTCGGGCGAATCAGTCAACAAAGCGGACATGGTAAGGGATATCGGTCCGGGCGGACCATTGCTTAAGGATACACGGGATGAGCTCGGCCGCGGCCCTTCGTCGATGGAATGAAAAGGGCGCGATTCCGCCTTCCGGGTAATTATAGCAGGCCTTGAAGCATGGAGGGGAGGCGTTGGATCGAGTTCGCGAGCGACGCTCGGGCGAGTCGCGATTCCGGACCATCTTCGCCGTAGAGAATCTTCCAGCCGGGCAGGTCGAGCCAGGAGTCCGCCTCGACGAGCGCGACCTGTTCGAAGCCGCCGGAAATCCCGGCATGCCTCACCAAATGGTCGGCCACCTGGACGGCGGCAGCGAAGAGATTGTGGCGCGGCGCCGCTTTCGGATCATTGTGATAGTGCAGTGCAAAAACAATTTCCTCGGAGAGTTGGTGGCGGGCAATGTAGTGCGCGCCGATGCGGCCGTGGTCCCAGCCGATCACCTCTCGCTCCATTTGACAGAAGGCCTCGGGGGTGGCGGCGGGAGTGGCCATCAGCTGACGCAGTTGGTCAGGAAATGCGTAAGCCATCACGATCTTGCCGACATTGTGCAGCAAGCCGATGAGGTAATCGGTGTCGTCATCGATGTGGAGGGGCGTCGACGCGAGGATCTCGCGGGTCAGAATTGCTGTCGCGATGCTGTGCGTCCAGAGTTCCTTCCAAGGCAGCGTCGCCGCGGTGGATTGCTGTAACTCCTCGAGTTCTTCGATGACGGGCGTCGCCATCGAGAGTTCGCGGATCTGTCGCAGACCGAGAAAGAAAACGGCTTCCTCGATATTATTCACTCGGGCGGAGAGCCCAAAGTAAACCGAGTTGACCATGCGCAACAAACGGGCGGAGAGCGATGGGTCACGGCGGATGACCTCGGCAATTTGCGAGTTCAGGCTTTGCTCGGAACGAACCAGACTGCTCAAAGCGAGATTCACGCTTTGGAGCGACGCGAGTTTGGGACAACGATCGATCCGTCGCTTGATCTCGCTTTCAAGGAAAGGAGTTGGAACGGCGGGGGGGGCTGCGGAAATTACATCGTACATACGGAAGCCAGCAGAATTGGAACCAGAAAATTCGGTGGAGGGAACCGGGTGCGGATACACATCGGTTCTGCGGTCACGCGCTTGAGGATGAATCCACTCAAGAAATACCGGGGCGCGCCGAAAACGAAAGATCTCCACTTGTCGCCCGCGAAACTCCAGTCGCTCCTGCAGAACGGTCTCGTTCATCATCGCGCCGGCCGATTGGCCGAGGCAGATTCGCATTACCGGCAGGCCCGCGTCGCTGCGCCGAAGAATTTTGACGCGCTTCATCTTTCCGGCTTGCTGGCTCAGCAGCGAGAGCAGCTCAGCGAAGCTATCAGTTTTCTGGGGAAGGCTCTGAAAGTGAATCCGCGCGCGGTCTTGTGTGAGGTGCGGCTGGCAGGCGCGCTGCTCGCCGCCAAACGAACCGCCGAGGCAGAACAGCATCTGCGTCACGCCGTCGCGCTGAAACCGGATTTTCACGAAAGCTGGGATCAACTCGCGCTCTGTTTAAAGGCGCAGGACCGTTTGGATGAAGCCATCACTTGCCATGAAAGGGCCTTGGGTTTAAAGCCGGATCACGCAGCAGGCTGGGTGAATTTTGGGTTCACGCTGCGGGTGGCCGGTCGTATTCCGGAAGCGTGCCGCTGCCATGAGCGTGCGCTCACCATCGCACCCGACTTCGCCGCCGCTCGATTTGGACGCGCTCAAGCATTCCAGCAGATGCATCAAATCCACGAAGCGGTTGCGGAGTACGATGCGTACCTCCAGCTGCAACCGCACTCACATGAAGCGCGGAGCAACCGGCTGTTCGCTTTGCAGAACCTTGCGGGAGTGACGCGCGAGCAGATCTTCGCGGAGCATGTCGCTTATGGTCGGTCATTGGGAACGTTTTCGTCTCCTGCCTTTGCCCAAGTGGCGGAACCGCAGAGGCGTTTGCGCGTCGCGGTGCTTTCCCCCGACTTGCGGCAGCATTCCTGTGCCTATTTTCTGGAGCCACTGCTGCAACATCTCGATCGCGAGGAGTTCGAGCTCTACCTTTATCATGATCACTTCCGGGAAGACGGCGTCAGCGCGCGATTTCGCACGCTGGCTTCGCAGTGGCGCAATATTTCCGGCCAGTCCAATGTCACCGTGGGGCAACAGATCCGGGATGATCATCTCGACATTCTGATCGACTTGGCGGGGCACACCGGGATTACGAACCGTCTTCCGGTCCTCGCGCGCAGGGCGGCTCCGGTGCAGGTCACGTATCTGGGTTATCCGGATACGACGGGCGTTCCGGCGGTTGATTTTCGCTTCACCGACGGGCTGGCGGACCCCGAAGACGACGCGGATGCATTTGCCACAGAAAAGCTGATACGTTTTGCGCCGACGGCCTGGACCTATCTGCCGCCCACCGAGGCTTTTGAGGTGGCACCTGCTCCGTGCCTGACTCAAGGCCAGATCACGTTCGGCTGTTTTAATGATCTGGCAAAGATCACGGATCCGATGCTCGCGGTCTGGGCGCGCGTCCTGGCGGGAGTGACTGATTCGCGATTGCGACTGAAAGGGCGCGGACTGGGTGACCCCGTTCAGCGTGCGCACCTCGAGGCACGGCTCAAGGTCGCGGGCATCGCCCCGGAGCGAGTGGAGTTTCTTGAGCGCACGCCCGACACCGCGTCTCATCTCGCGCTGTATCATGGGGTGGACGTGGCGCTGGATACCTTTCCGTATCATGGAACAACGACCACCTGCGAAGCCCTCTGGATGGGGGTGCCGGTTGTCTCGCGCAGGGGTGACCGGCATGTGTCGCGGGTGGGCGCGAGCCTGCTGAGCGCGGTCGGGCACGCGGACTGGGCCACGCCGTCGGAAGAGGCGTACGTCCGCACCGCGGTGGCTTTGGCGAATGATCGCGAGCGACTGGCTGAGATCCGGCGGAACCTGCGGGACGAGATGAAACGCGGGCCGATGCTGGACTATGCGGGCCAGGCGGCCGCGTTCGGTTCCGCCTTGCGCGCATGTTGGATCCAGTGGTGTGAGCGCACCCCCTCACTCACTCACGTTGGAATTTAAAATGATCATGTCACCTCCCCTCATGGACGTGCGAATTGAACGCAGCGAACTGCTCAAGGTGGCGCAGGCGTTGCCGGCGGCCCCGCGGATCTTTGCGCGCGTCAGCGCATTGTTGAACGACGAGAATTCGTCGATCGATGAGATCACCTCCTTGCTCAAGCGGGACCCAGCGCTTACGGCGCGAATTCTGCGGGTGAGCAACAGCGTGGCTTATGCCGGTGACGAACCGGTGGACTCGTTGGATGAAGCGGTTCAGCGGGTTGGTTTTGGTGACACGTATCGGATTGTTGGATTCGCCACGGCCGCGCAAGTGGTGCAACAGCATCTCGGATTTTATGGCGTTTCGGCGGCGCAGTTTCGGGAGAATGCGTTGTTGACGGCGTTGATCATGGAGCGGCTGTCTGACCTGGCGGGTCTGGACGCCCGGAGTGCTTATACCGCGGGTTTGCTCCGTTCGATTGGAAAAGTTGCGTTGAACCGGCTTG
>JBBQEG010000080.1:0-16570 GCA_038320495.1 Opitutales bacterium
CACGCGAGTGGACTCACGCCTCCGGAGCCGCGGAACGTGGCCTTGGCGGATGAGGTCACATTCAAGCCGAAGCTTGCGTACTTCCTGCCGGTGACGCTGAGCAGCGGGCCGGCGGCGCAGTTACTGGCGCGTCCTGACCCAAGCAATACGTCGGGTGATTTCGCCGGTTTGCTGGGCACGGAAGGGTTCGTCGAGTTGCCAGCCGAGACGACTCATTTTCCCGCCGGAAGCCTCACGACCTTTCGAGCGTGGGTTTAAACAAGTTGAAAGCGCGGGCATCCGCGCTGAGTTTCCCGGTGATGTTTTCGCACCTCGACGCGCAGAACCGCCCCGCCATGGTCAACGTGGGCGACAAGGCCATCACCCGCCGCACCGCCCACGCGGTCGCCATTGTCACGCTGCCCGACGCGCTGGTGGCGCTCCTCCATGACGGTGAGATCGCCACGAAGAAAGGTCCGATCTTCCATACTGCTGTTCTTGCCGGCGTTATGGGGGCGAAGAAGACGAGCGATCTCATCCCGCTGTGTCATCCCCTGGCGCTCGAGGACTGTCAGGTCGAGATTACGCCTAATCCGGATCGGAAGGAAATCGAGATTCACTGTCGCGTGCAGACGCAGGCAAAAACGGGCGTGGAAATGGAAGCGCTCACGGGGGCGACCGTCGCGGCGCTGACCTTCTATGACATGGCAAAGGCCGTGACGCACGGCATGGTCATCAAAGACGTTCGGCTGATTGAAAAGACCGGCGGGAAGAGCGATTATCGCGCCCCGCAAGCGGTTGCTTGAGCGCGGGGCCACTTTCATCCTCACCCGATTTTATGATTACGCTGAACGTTCAGTATTTCGCGATCTTGCGCGAGCAGCGCGGCGTTTCGCAGGAGCAGCTCTCGACGGCGGCACGCACGCCGGCCGCACTCTATGAAGAATTGCGAGCGCGATATCCGTTCACGTTACCGGGTGATCGCGTTCGCGCGGCCGTCAACGAAACGTTTGTCGACGCGGATAGTGTGTTGAACGACGGTGATCAGGTGGTGTTCATCCCTCCGGTGGCCGGGGGCTGAGATCGCGCCCTATGACTTTCCGGATTTCCACGACTCCGATCGAGGCCGCTTCGCTGCAACGTACCTTGGTCGATGAGCGGGCAGGCGCGTGCGTCACCTTTGAAGGCTGGGTCCGCAATCAGAACGAGGGCCAGCCGGTCTTGTCGCTCGAGTATGAGGCCTACACTCCGCTGGCGGAGAAGGAAGGGGAGCGTATTCTCGCCGAAGCGCAGCAGCGGTTTGCGCTGCTCGGGGCGGTCTGCGTGCATCGCGTGGGGCTCCTGCAATTAGGCGAAATGGCCGTGTGGGTCGGTGTCACCGCGGAGCATCGCGGTGCTGCGTTCGAGGCATGCCGTTACATTATCGACGAGGCCAAGGCCCGGGTGCCGATCTGGAAAAAAGAACACTACGCCAGCGGCGCAACCGCTTGGATCAACTGCGCCACGCGTGGTGAGCATTCCCATCCCGCGGCGATTCCGCCCGCTTGAACGGGAATGATTTGGAGGGCGCGGCCGTGGCGGAAGCGGCGCGGATTACCGCGGTTGCTGAAGCCCAGGACCGCGTTGCGGTCTTTGTCCGCGTGGTTTCCCGCTCGATTTTTCGTCGTTAGCCCGCTACGTCCACGGCCATGTTCTCTCCGGCTGCCGTAGCGTCGGTCTTCTTTGCCGCCACCTCCTTGCGCGATCTTCCCCTTGATTTTTGGCTGCGCTTGGGGATCGGAATCCTTGGCCTGATCATCGCTGTCACGGTCGCTCGTAAGCTCGCGCAAACGAACAAGGTCGTGCTCGGTGTCGTGATTTTTGTCGCGGCAACCATCCTCGGTTTCAACTGGATCTACGAGCGGAACGAACCGTCGTGGGCGACGCCGGCCGTGCAGTGGCTGGCGGAGTTTCTCCCGAAGAAGCAGGGGTAAGGCCGAAGCAGCGGGTGAGAGCCCGTGGGCGTTACGCCTCGGTATTTACGCTCGGGAGTTCAATCGCGAGGAACGCGGTGAACCGAGGAGCGGATGGCGACTCTAAGGGGTTGCATGATCACGAACGATGATACCTCGCTCCTCGTATTGAAGGATCTCATTCTCGCCGGCCGGGACGCGGAGCAGGGTTATCAACTCGCCGCGGATCGGGTGAAGCAGCCGGAGTTGGTCCAGCTCTTCGAAGGCTACGCTCTGCAGCGAAGAAAGTTTCTCCTCGAGCTGGAAGAACGGGTCCGGACGCTGCGAGGTACGCCCCCGGCGGGCAGCACGGCCAGCGGGTCGCTCCATCGCGGTTGGATGGGATTGAAGGCGGCCTTGGAATCCGCCGAAGCCCATGCGCTGCTCGCGGAATGCGAGCGCGGTGACGCCTTTTCCGTGAAGGCCCATGCCGCGGCGCTCAGCGAGGCGGATGTCGATGCCCAGACCCGTACGCTGATCCAACAACAGTACGAACAGGTTCAGGCGGCTCACGATCGCGTCCGCCAGCTGCGCGAGGGCGCGACCTACGCTCACCAGTAAACCGGACGGTGATCGTTTGCTGCCGGACACCCTTCCCGCTTCGCTGCGTTCCGGGTCCGAACGCGACGTTTTGCTTGAGCGGGTTGCGGAATCCAGCAGACGAGACGACCTTGGAATGTAGAACATCCCGGGTCCGCGGCTGTCGTCGGATCTCTCCTCCTTATTGCTATTGAGCTTCATGAAATCGAGCGTCCCCTACATCTCTCTCGCCTCTGCCATGCTCGCGCTGGCCATTGCCGCGACGTTCAGTCTCTACGCTGGCGATGCCAAAGCGCCCCCCTCGGAGCGCGCTTCGAAGAGTGCGCCCGCCAAGTCGAAGGCCAAAACGCCGAGTATGGCGCCTTCCTCCGAGCGACGTGTCCCACTCCGGATTTCCGTCGATAGCAAACCGATCGACCGCGAGCGCGCGGACCGGGTGAGTTATGCGCCCATCATCAAACGCACCGCTTCGAGTGTTGTGTATGTCTATTCCAGCAAGCGGGTGCGCGGCCAGGACTTGTCGCCCTTCCTCAACGACCCCCGGTTTCGCCGGTTCTTTGACTTGCCTGGAATGACCCCACCCGACGACGAGGCTCCAGGTAGTTCACCCCCAGGTCGCGGCGGCAATCGCTTCCGCATGCCGGATTCCACTCAACAGGGCCTCGGCTCCGGTGTGATCATCACGCCGGACGGCTATATCCTGACCAACAATCACGTGATCGACGACGCCGACGAAGTTCGTGTCTCCATCGGTGAATCCACGAAACGCTACGATGCCAAGGTGGTCGGAAAGGACTCGTTTGCTGACATCGCCGTGCTGAAAATCGAAGCGACTGATTTGACCCCGGCCGTCTTCGGCGACAGTGAACAGCTGGAGATTGGTGATGTGGTCCTCGCGATCGGGAATCCCTTCGGAGTCGGCCAATCGGTGAGCCGCGGAATCGTCAGCGCCCTGAGCCGCGGCGTGGGCATCGGGCCGATCGAAGATTTTATTCAGACCGACGCTGCCATCAATCCGGGTAACTCGGGAGGCGCGCTCATCGATACCGAAGGCCGGGTCGTGGGCATTAACACCGCGATCCTGTCGCGCAGCGGTGGTTTCGCCGGCGTGGGATTTGCCATTCCGATCAACCTCGCCCGCAACCTCGCCGAACAGATCGTGAATACCGGCCGGGTGAGTCGCGGATTTCTAGGTGTGGCAACGCAGGATATCACGGAAGAGCTGGCGGGACAGTTCGACGCCGAGAAAGGCGCCATTATCAGCGAGGTCACCGAGGACAGCCCCGCCGAACGCGCCGGTCTCAAGGCCGGGGATGTGATTACGAAGATCAGCAAAACCGAGATTCGGGACACGCGGCATTTGTTGCTTACCGTCGGACAGAATTCGCCCAACACGGAGGTGGCGGTCGAATACCTGCGTGATGGCAAGAAAGGGACTGCCTCCGTGCGGTTGGCAGCCCGGCCGGAACAGGCGATCGCAAGCGACCCCCGTGGGGGCATTGCGGAAGATGTCGGCGTCTTGAACGGCGTTGGCGTAGGTGACATCACGGCGGAAGTCCGCAATCAGTTGCAGGTTCCGTCACGTATCCGCGGCGCCTTTATCACGAGTGTCGATCCCAACAGCCCGTCGGGAAAACAAGGCCTGCGGGAAGGAGACATTATTCTTGAGCTCGATCGGCGACCGGTGGTGGACGCGGATTCCGCGGTGAAACTGAGCGAGGAGATTCCGGGTCCGAAAGTGCTCGTCCTCATCTGGCGTGAGAACCGCACCCGTTACCTCGCGATCGACGAATCCCGCGAGTAAGCGCGCTCCCGGCTCACTCCGGGGTGGGCGTGATCGCGGGCGCGTGATCACAAGGGGCAGGGAGGCTCCCGGCGTTCCTGACTCCACCCGCTTCTGAATCGTCACCTGCGGTCCCCGCGGCTTCCGGCCTTGGCTTTCTTGCCCTGGCCAGGGCCGGGTGGGTAGCGTCGCCGAATTCCGGATACGCGCTTAGGTTCTTACGTGAGTGCGGCTTTCATCCGCCGCACGGCTTCAGTGAGAATGGCGCGGGGACATCCAAAGTTGAGCCGCAGATGCGTGCCTTTTTTCGCCCCAAACATGGCGCCGTCACTCAGGCCGACGCCGTGTTGCTCAAAGTGGGCCACCGGGTTTTGGAGCCCGAGAGCCGACACGTTCATCCAGAGTAGGTACGTCGCTTCCACGGGCGCCTCGATCACGAGTCCGGGGATTTCCCGTGGAAGGGTTTCCAGCAGGTAGTCGCGGTTCGCGCGCAGATAAGCAAGCAGCCCCTGTCGCCACGGTTCGGCATCGCGGTAGGCCGCCTCGCACGCGGCGAAACCCAAGCTCGTTACCTCAGCCACGATCCCGGCGGTCGCGCGAATGAAGCGGGCGCGGCGCATCGCGTCGGGAATGATCGCGAAGGAGGTGCCGAGCCCTGGCACGTTATAGGTCTTGCTGGGGGCCATCAGCGTGATGGTCCGCGCCGCGATTTCTGGCGAAAGAATCGCGGTGGGAATGTGGGGCAACGTCGGATCCAGAATGAGGTCGCAGTGAATCTCATCCGAGCACAGCACGAGATTGTGGCGCACGCAGAACTCACCGAGCTGCGTGAGTTCGTCCCGACGCCAAACGCGGGCGAGCGGGTTGTGGGGATTGCACAGATAGAAAAGTTTGGTGCGGGGCGTGACCGCTGCTTCCAAGACGGCCCAATCAATTTCCCATCCGCCGCGACCCGCGTTGGCGCTTGGGTTCAGGGCGAACGGAACGTTAACGGAGACGCGTGTGCTGTTTTTGGGCGCGCTCATAAACGGTGGATAGACGGGCGAAAGGGTCAGCACTTCGTCGCCGGATTCGGCGAACGCTTGGGCGGTGACATTCAGACCGACGACAAGCCCGGGCAGCCACACGATCCACGAGGGATCAATCGTCCACCCGTAACGTTGCGCCATTGCTGTGACGACGGCATCGACCGTTGATTTCACCGGCCGGGCGTAGCCGAAGATGCCGTGTTCCACGCGCGCATGCAGGGCGGTGATGATGGCGGGGGCAGATTTGAAATCCATATCCGCGACCCAAAGCGGCAGCACATCGCGGTCGGCGTATTTCTGCCATTTCTGCGAGTCCGTATCGCGGCGCTGCAGCACGGTGTCGAAGTCGAAGGAATTCATGAAGCCGTGAAGCAACCATGGTTCGCCTTTGCTCGGCTACAACGAATGCGCTGGCCGGCGAAAAACTCCCGAGACTGTGCTGGTGAGTGGAATCATCGGAGCACCTCGTCCCGGATCCATCCTAAGCGAGACTAATTTTCCCAACTCAGCTGAGACAGGGCGTGCCGGTTTTGCGCAGGTCGCTGGCTGCCCATCGACGCAACTTACGAACAGGTGGGCGTTTGCTGGCACGAGGCGGAGTGGTCCGAGTTATGCGACAAAGAGACCGTACACCACTCATCTACCACAAGGAGAACACTACCATGAGACTCATTCGTTATACTTATCCGTTCCGCTCGCCGACCAGCGTTCAGAGTGAATTTGCACGTTCGCCGTGGTCCGGACTCGAAGGCGAAATCGACCGTCTGTTTCAAACTGCGCTGACCGACCTCGGCGGCCCGGCGACAGCCGGCCGTTTCCCCGTCGATCTATATGAAGACAAGGACAACACCTACGTGCGCGCCGAACTCCCCGGAGTAAATCGCGACGACATCAATGTTGAGATGGTCGACGGTTATTTGACCATTTCTGCAAACCGCCGCGCCGGAAAAGGTGAATCCGAGGAGAGCTCTTCGTTCTCGCGCTCGATCATCATCAACGAAGCCGTGCAGGCCGACAAGGTCACCGCCGCTTACGAGAATGGCGTGCTGACGGTCTCGTTGCCCAAGCGCGAAGAGGCCAAACCTAAAAAGATCACCGTGGCGGTGAAGTAAGCCCGAACACGTTTCACCTTGTCCCTCCGCCATGCTCATCCAAGCAACGCCCAATTCTTAACTCATCTCACCATGTCTCTACTCACTGCTAAAAACTCCACCCTCAACCGCCAGCCCGCGCGCGAGGACAATCGCCCGGCCGATCTGGTTAATACCGTGAAGCCGCGCTATGACGTGCAAGACACGCCGGAAGCCTTTGGGCTCACGGTCTGTCTTCCCGGCGTCAACAAGGACGGCGTCGACCTCACGACCGAAGAGGGTCAGATCCGCATCGTCGGTCGGCGGGCGTGGCGTCAGCCCGACGGTTGGTCTTCGTTGTATCGGGAATCTGCGGACGCCGCATATGAGCTCGTCCTGACGCACGACAACAGGGTCGATCTCGAAAAAGTCGCCGCGGAGCTGCGCGACGGCGTGCTCCGGGTCTCGCTGCCGAAACACGAAGCGATCAAGCCCCGCAAAATTGCGGTCAAGTGAGGTTCGTCACTCGCGCGGTTCATCACTCCTCACGCGGCGGGGTCGAATTTGACCTCGCCGCGCGTTCTAACTAATCGATTGGCTATCCGCCGATCCCCACCGGGGACCGTGAAAGCGTCCCCGGCTTTTTTATGGCTTCCCTGGCTTGGGAACGTCTTTGATCAGCCAGGAGAGCAGCACGGACATCGTCAGCACCGTGCCGATCACTGCCAGTGAGATCACCGTTGAAACATGGAGCCAATGGGAGATCAGCATCTTGGTGCCGATGAAAACCAGAATGATCGCGAGCCCGACTTTCAGGTATCGGAATAGTTGCATGATCCCGCTCAGCGCGAAGTAGAGGGAGCGCAATCCCAGGATCGCAAAAATATTGGAGGTCAACGCGACAAACGGATCGCTCGTGATCGCGAGCACCGCCGGAATCGAATCGAGCGCGAAGACCACATCGGTTGTCTCGATCACGATGAGAACGATGAACAGCGGCGTTGCCATGCGACGGCCGGCGTGGTGCGTGAAAAAATGCCCCTGATCGTTGTGGGGTGCGACCGGATAGAAACGGCGGAAGAGTTTCACCACCGGGTTATTCTCAGGATGAACCTCCGGATCCTTGTTGGGTATCGCCATCTTGATGCCGGTGTACACGAGAAACGCCCCGAAGATGTACAGCACCCAGTGGAAACGCTGGATCACACTGACGCCGACGAGGATGAAAACCGCACGCATCACGACTGCGCCAATGATGCCCCAGAATAGCACCCGGTGCTGCCACTTCGACGGCACCTTGAAATAGGCGAAAACGAGGATGAACACGAAAACGTTGTCCACACTCAGGCAGAGCTCAATCAGGTAGGATGCGAGGAACTGCTGGCCGAGTTCGCTCCCGCGCCACGACCAGATGAGGGCGTTGAAGCAAAGCGCGAGGGTGAACCACACTCCGCACCAGATCAGCGCCTCCTTCATCTTCACCTCGTGGGCGTCACGTTGAAATACGCCCAAATCGAGCGCGAGCATCGCAGCAATGAAGATGAAGAACCCGACCCAGGCCCAAATGGGCAGGACGTCGAGCGAGGCGAACAGGAGCATAGGCGCGGACGTTGTGCACGGACTTGGAACGCATGCAACTACGACGTGCTCGGGGCCGCGTGAAGCGGGTGGCCAAAGCCTTTGACATCGATTGCTGCGATCCTTGAGTCCTGTTTGCTTATGATGCGTGTGCTCTTGTGGATCGTGGCGATGGCGCCGGTTTCGTTTTTAACGTCCGAGACGGTCGCGGCCGATGCCGCTGAGGCCACATCCGGGATGACGTCGACGCAGGCGGAATCGGCCCGCACGGCCGCTGCCGCCGCCGCTGCTGCAGTCACCGCCGCCGACCTTGCCGATCAGCCGCCTGATTTTCTCGAGTTGCTCGTCGATTCGATTCTAAGCGCGTTCAATATCAATGAGAGCGGGAATACCATCGCTCATTATTCCATCAGCCTATTCCTGCTCTTCATTGCTCTGCTGGCCCGGCGGATCGTGTCAGGAGTCGTGTTTGCGTTGCTCCGGAAAGTAGCGTCTCGAACCAAAAGCACGTTCGACGACAAGCTGTTTGTTTCGTTGGAAACTCCGGCGGCGTTTCTAATCATGGTGGTAGGCGTCGTCTCGGCGCTCCGCGTTCTAAGGTTGTCGCCCGAGGCCGACTACTACATCGGCACGGGTTCGCGCGTCGCATTCTCGCTGGCCATCTTCTGGTTGCTCTGGCGCTTGCTTTCCGCGGCCCTCGAGCACGGCAACGAACTGGCGAAGGCCAAGGGCGCGAGCATCTCGGCCTTCATGCCGTGGATCAAGAAGACGCTCCTCACCGTGTTCGCGGTGGTGGCAACGCTCCTCACGGTTCAAAGCCTTGGGTACGACGTGAAAGCGATTCTCGCTGGCCTCGGCATCGGCGGACTGGCCTTCGCTCTCGCCGCCCAGGACACTCTCGCCAATATCTTCGGCGCCATCGTCGTGGCCGTCGATCAGCCCTTCAAGATCGGCGAGGTCGTTCGCATCGGGACCAACGTCGGTATCGTCGAGGACATTGGCCTGCGCTCCACCCGGATCCGCATGATCGATCGGTCCTTGATGGTGGTCCCCAACAAAACGGTCGCGTCGGAAACCATCACCAATCTGTCGCGGTTTACCCAGCGACGTTGCGAACAGGTCGTCGGCCTTACCTACGACACCAAGCCGGACGACATGAACGCCATCGTCGAGGAGTTTAAACAGATCATCCTGGCCGAGCCGGAAATCGATCAGAACTCCGTGATGGTCTTCTTTCGCGATTACAGCGCGTCGTCGCTCGACATTTGGGTCGTCTACATGGCGCAAGGTCCCGACTTCCAAGCCTTCATGCGCATGCGCCAACGCATCAATCTCGCCTTCATGCGCGCCGTCGACGCTCGCGGACTTTCCTTCGCCTTCCCGACGCAAACGCTTCATTTCGCAGGCGAGATCGCCGATCGCCTGGCCGACCGCGAGCGTCCGTCTCCAAGTCCCGCGCAGCCGTCTGCTTAGTCCCCCCGGCCCGAGTGGGAGCTCGGCCGTTCAGGCTTCTTCATCGGTTTACGTTGATCTTGAAAGTTTGCCGTCACTTGACGGCACCCCGCGGAGTCCTATTAGTCTCCCTCCAGGTCATGGTTCCCCGACTCATGTTTTGCCGTCTTGCTCTTGTCGCTCTTTCCGTGTTCGCCGCCCGTGATGCGGCCGGGCAGGTGGCTTCGCGTTCTCCGTTCGTGCCCCCGCAGACGGCGGGTGCCAAGTCGGGTCCCACCGAGGGAGCCCCTTTGGAATATCACGGTTTCATTCAGACCGGGGAAGATGTTCGGTATCGCATCTATAATCCCGCCAAGAAAGCGGCGACTTGGGTGAAGATCGACGAGCGCAATCCCGATTTCGATGTCGTCGCCAAACAGCATGACGGCGAACACAAGACGCTTACGATCGAGCATGCCGGGCGCACCCTCACGCTCGCCGAGCGCAAATCCAAGATCGTCTCCTCGGGCAACGCTGCTCAAGCGATGCCGCCTCCGCCGCAGCTCAACCAGCCGGTCGTCGCTCCCGCGGTCACGCAATCCGTGGTGCTTAATCCAACGCCGGCCGATGAACAGCGGCGCCTCGAGGCCGTGGCGGCGGAAGTCGCCCGCCGACGTGCCCTGCGGGAGCAGGCGACGCAGCAAATCAGTCAGGGGAACGCTCCCCAAGTCGTGATTCCGCAGACAACGCCGGGACAACCGCAACAGCGGAATCTACAGCAACTTCCACAGGGGAATTTTCGTGGCGATCCAAACTCCGGGCGCGGGAGCGGAGTGACGTCCGGTCCGCGGCAGCAGCGTTGATGCGTCCGGGCTCGCTGCGGTCATACGCCGCGCAGGTTCTCTGACGTCAAAGGAGACCGAATCGTACCGCGAAGCGGGCCCCAGTTGTCCGGGCTCTTCGCCCTTCAATCTTTCTGCCCGCGTGACGGCCCGGAAAAAAAGCGTCGTGCACCGGAGCGATGGATCTAGCATCCGCGCCCATGCTCGAACTGCGACCACTGACGACTGCCGCGCCGCTGTCGAACGCGGCCTTGGTGCGGCGCTTGATTGGGCTCGCCTGGCGCTATCGCCTGCATTGTCTCCGGGTTCTCGCGATCCAATTGGTGCTCCTCACCATGGGAATCGGCGGGCTCAGTCTCACCGGAGTCGGCATCGATTACATTCGGCATAAAATTGAGTTCCCGGCCGGCGTCGCGGCCAGTGTGGTTCCGATCGATGCGGATGCGCCGGTGATGAGTCGCTTGCATCGGTTGCTGCCCGAGGAATGGCCTTACTGGCAGGCGCTCGGTCTCCTCGCCGGACTCATCCTGCTCTTCGCGGTCTGCCGCGCTTTTCTTAATTATAGCTATACAGTTTCCGTCAACCGGCTCGTGCAGCAACGTCTCGTGGTCGATCTGCGCGGAGAAGTTTACGAAAAGCTCCAGCGGCTGAGCTTCCGCTTCTTCGACGCCAACACCACGAGTTCCATCATCACCCGCGTGACGAGTGATGTGCAAAGCGTCCGGATGTTTGTCGACCAGGTCCTGATCCAAAGCGTGATCATGGTGATCTCACTGACAGTCTATGTGGTCTATATGGTGCACCTGAGCCCGAGCCTCACGGTCGCGTGTCTCGCCACCACGCCCTTGCTCTGGTTGCTCTCGGCGTGGCACACCCGCCGGACCCAACCGGAATATGCCCGCAACCGCACGCTGGTGGAGGCAATGGTACAGACATTCGTCGAAAGTATCCAGGGTATCGCCGTCACCAAGGCCTTCGGTCGTGAAGCCGAAGATCGGGCGAAGTTCGACGCGGCCAATCATGCGGTCCTGGCGCAACAACATCTCATCTTCTGGCGCGTCAGTCTTTTTTCCCCGGCCGTCGGTTTTCTCACCCGGATTAATATGATGGTCTTGCTCGGCTATGGCGGCTGGCTGGTAATTCAGGGACAACTTCCGCTTGGGACGGGACTCGTGGTCTTTGTCGGGTTGCTCGAGCAATTTTCCGGACAGGTCAACAATGTCGCTACGATCGTGAACTCGGTTCAGCAATCACTGATCGGTGCCCGGCGGGTCTTTGAAATTCATGACGCCCCGGTCGAGGTAAAGAGCGCTCCGAATGCCGTGCGGCGTCCGAAACTGCAGGGCGAAGTGCACTTCGATCATGTTTCCTTTGCGTATGTCGGAGCGGAGGCGGTGGTGCGTGATATCAACCTGATCGTAAAGCCGGGTGAGTGCGTTGCCATTCTGGGCGCGACCGGATCGGGCAAGAGCGTATTGATGAGCTTGGTCCCGCGCTTCTTCGATCCAACCGCCGGGCGTGTTCTGATCGACGGCGTGGATGTCCGGCAACTCGATCTCGATGATCTGCGGCGGAACATCGGGCTCGTCTTTCAGGAGAGTTTTCTCTTCTCGAATACCATCGCTGCGAATATTGCCTTTGGGCACCCCGGAGCGATGCAGGAGCAAATTGAAAAAGCGGCGCGCATCGCTGCCGCCCATGACTTTATCATGGCCCTGCCGAAGGGCTATGAGACGATTTTAGGTGAAAGCGGAAACAGTCTCTCCGGCGGCCAGCGCCAGCGGCTCGCGATTGCCCGGGCTGTTCTCCTCGAGCCCGCGATTCTCCTGCTCGATGACCCCACCGCGGCGATTGATAGTGAGACGGAGCACGAGATCTTCGAGGCACTCGACCGCGCCATTGCCGGCCGCACCACCTTTATTGTTGCTCATCGCCTGAGTACATTGCGGCGTGCGGATTTTATTATAGTCTTGGAACGAGGCCGAATTGTACAGCGAGGCACCCATGAGGAGCTGATGCGCGAGCCCGGTCCGTATCTGCATGTCGCCAATTTGCAATTGATCGACGGACGCGAGCTGCAGGCGCTGGCTCCGCAGGAGGGAGGATCATGAGGACCGGGCCCAATCCGCGGGATTCGCAGGACGCGTCCGAAGTTAAGACCAGCGGGCAAGCGGCCGGGCGGATTGACCTCGCGACCACACGGCCCGCGGCGGCGTCTTCCGAGGCAGAACTGCGCGGAATGAAAATGCCATCAGCACTGTTCGCTGCCAGTGATGTCGGCCTGGTCCGTCGTCTGCGCGACGACGAAGACGAAGCGGTGCAGAAGCCGCTCGAGTGGTCGTTGATCCGGCGAATGTTCACGTACGCCGCACCGGTGAAACGCAAGCTCACCGCACTGTCCGTGTTGAGCGTCGTCCGTTCGGCGCAGCTTCCCGCTCTGGTTTGGATTGCCACGTTGATCATTAAAGGGCCGATTTCCCAAGGGGATGTCACCGGGCTATGGCTCGGCGTGCTCGGTTATGCGGCGCTCGCGGTGACGACCGACGGCATGTTTCATTTCCGTCAGCGCTACGCGCTCGAGATTGGTGAAGCGGTGGTCAATGGCCTGCGCGCCGATCTGTTCGCCAAGGTGCAGCGGCAGCCCATGAGTTTTTTCCAGCGGACGAAGCTCGGACGAATAATTGGTCGCGTCACGAGTGATGTGGAGGCATTGCGCGTGGGCATTCAGGACGTGTTGTTCGTGAGTGCGGTCCAAGCCGGCCAGATGCTCTTTGCGGCCATCGTGATGGCGTATTCGGATTGGGCGATGTTCCTGGTGGTACTCGGGCTGGCGCCTATATTGTGGGTTTTAAACCGCCATTTCCGGGTCCGACTGAGTCACTATTCGCGCGCGGCCAGCGATAGCTTCAGTCGCATTACAGCGACTCTGGCGGAGTCGGTTAATGGGATCCGGGTGACCCAAGGTTTCGTGCGCCAGGAAACCAATGCCGGGCTATTTCGCCATCTCTTGGCGGATCATTCCCGCTATAGTATCGCGCTGGCGCGGACCTCGGCGATCCTCACGCCGCTCCTGGAATTGAACAGCCAGTTCTTTGTTGCGATTCTGCTTATGTTTGGTGGCTGGCGGGTGTTTCACGGCGATATGGGCGTGGGCGATTTGATCACGTTTTTCCTGCTGGCGAATCAGTTCTTCTCCCCCATCGCTGTAATTGGAAATCAATATAATCAGGCGCTCGTGGCGATGGCGGGAGCGGAGCGGGTGTTTCGCATGATCGATGCCAAACCGGATTGGGAAGATACGCCGGACGCCGTGCCATTGCCGGATCCGCGGCTCGGTGGGCAGGGGGAGCGTACGGGTCCCGACGGCATCCAGGTGGAGTTCAAGGGCGTCTCGTTTGGTTACGATCCCGAACGCCGCGTGCTTCACGATGTCTCGTTCGTGGCGGCCCCGGGCCAGACCGTGGCGCTGGTGGGACACACGGGAAGCGGGAAAAGCTCCATCGTTAATCTCGCTTCGAAATTCTACCTGCCGACAGCGGGAGAGCTACTCATCGATGGACGTGAAATCCGCACGATCAGCGCTCAATCGCTCCACCGGCAGATGGGAGTGGTGCAGCAGCAGAACTTTCTTTTTAGCGGTACCGTGTTGGATAACATCCGGGTTGCGAAGCCGGAGGCCACCGAAGACGACGTCCGCCATGCGGCGATGAAACTGGACTGCCTCGACATTTTCGAATCATTGCCGCGAGGCCTCCACACGGAATGCGGCGAGCGTGGCTCGAGCCTTTCGGTGGGGCAACGGCAGCTGGTGTGTTTCACCCGCGCCCTCCTGGCGGATCCGCGATTGGTGATATTGGACGAGGCGACCAGCTCGATCGACGCCATGACGGAAGCCCGCTTGCAGAAGGCGTTACTGAAGTTACTCCGAGGGCGAACCAGCTTTGTGGTGGCCCACCGGCTCAGTACGATTCGCCATGCCGACTTGGTCCTGCTGCTCGAGCAGGGGCGCATTATCGAGCGTGGCACTCATGCGGATTTACTCGCGCTGGGTGGTCATTACGCCGTCCTGTATCGTCAGTTCGTGCAAGTCGACGAGGCCGGATAGGACTTCGAAGCGCAGGCTTGGTTGGGAGTTTCACCCTTCACTTACAAGGGTGCGGACGTCGTTTTTCACTCTGGAAATCCAAAGATTTTCCTATGCAAACACGAGACTTTCCCTCTAGAAGAGCGCTGTTTCAGATCAACAACTCAAAATATCATGGCCAAAAAAGCAGCACGTAAACCTAACGCAGCCTTCATGAAACCGGTGCAGCCAAACGAAAAGCTCGCCGCTGTCGTTGGCTCCAATCCTCTCCCCCGCACGGAGCTGACCAAGAAGCTCTGGGTCTATATCAAGAAGAACAATCTTCAGGATAAGAAGATCCGCACCCAGATCAACGCCGATGACAAGCTCAAGGCCGTCTTCGGTGGCAAAGCCAAGGTCTCGATGTTCGAAATGACGAAGCTCGTCTCGAACAACTTGGTCAAAGCCTAAGCTGACCTCTTTCTAAGACCGCCGCGCCGCAAGGCGCGGCGGTCTTTTTTTTGTTTTATAGCGAGATCATATAGTCAGTCTCACACCAATCGCTCGTGAGGTTCGGGATCCCTGTCGCCGCCGATCGCGGTGTTTTAGATCACGGATCAGCTAGACGAGTTCATCCGTGTTATTCGTGTGATCCGTGGATATAATCTATAAACTTTGGAGCGCTGGTCCACCTCGCAAGAAACCGGGCGGAAGGACGACCTCGGCGTCATCTGACCGGGACTGTGCTTTCTTATATATCTCCGCCGATTGCCGCTGCGATCTGCTTGCAAGAGAGTTTTAGAATCTCGAGCCGGGCAAAGCGTTTATTATCGGCCGGCACCAGGTGCCAGGGCGCGTGGAGCTTGTCTGTCATTGCCAGCATATCGCCGACGGCGGTTTCATACGCCGACCATTGCCGGCGATTCCGCCAGTCCTCGTCATTGATCTTATGGCGTTTGTAGGTGGTCTCCGCCCGATGACGGAAACGGCGCAGTTGTTCCTCCTTCGAGAGGTGTAACCAGAATTTAAGGACAATGATCCCGTTCTCCGTGAGCTGGGCTTCGAAGTCATTCAGTTCATCATACGCCCGCCGCCATTCCGGCGGACTACAAAAGCCTTCGATGCGCTCCACCAGGACGCGACCGTACCAGGAGCGATCGTAGATCGTCACGCGGCCCGCCCGGGGGACATGGCGCCAGAAGCGCCAGAGGTAATGATGAGACCGTTCTTCGTCGGTCGGCTTTGCCACCGGAATCACCCGGTAGTCGCGGGCGTCAATTGCGCTCGTCAGTCGGCGAATCGCCCCACCTTTGCCGGCGGCGTCCCAACCTTCGAATACCCACACGACCGAGCGTTTTTTCGCCGCCGCGGCACGGATCACGCGATTGAGCCGGCCGAGCCATTTATCGCGCTTCTCTTCGTAAACGTCTTCCGACAGCCGCTGATCGAGTCGCACCGCATGCAGGCGCTCCAAGCCTTCGCTGCGGAGTGATACGATGCGACCGGGACGCGCGGTCGACGCGGGCTTGCGATGCTTCTGATGGTGCGCCTTGAACCGCGCCAACAAATGGTCGGCAACACTGAGGTTTCGCGTCCGAACGTCCGTCGCATCGATCACCTGCCAAGGGGACTCGGGAGTATGGGTGACGCGCCGCATGCGCTCCGCCAAGCGGGAGAGCCGGCTATGCGAGCGATGATTCATCCAGTCTTCAGGCGTGGCCCGCCAGGCCGTATCGGGATCGGCTTCCAGCGTCAGCAGGCGAGCCCGCTGATCGGCCCGCGACAGGCGCAGCCACACTTTCACGATCAGCGCGCCATCAGCCACGAGTAACGATTCGAAGTGCGCCAGTCGTTCCAGGGTGCGATCGAAACGCTCCATCGCTCGTGCCGTCTTCGGCTGTTGCGCGAGAGCGTCTCCGTGCCAGCCGCCCACGTAGATCGCGGTCCGCCCTCGTGGGGGCAGACTGCGCCAGTAGCGCCACATCGGCGGTCGCTCTCGCTCTTCATCCGTCGGAGCGTGAAACGCAAAAGTTTCGACGCCACGCGGATCCAGCCAGCCATTGAGCAGGTTGACGACCTCGCCTTTGCCCGCGGCCTCGTCTCCCGCTACGATCAGCAGCACGGGAAACCCCGCTTGCTGCAACGTCACCTGCATCTGGATGAGATCCTCCCGTACCAGCGGAACGCGAGCTTCGTAATCTTTCTTCGGCATGCGCCGGGAGTCCTGTGCCTTCGCCATTAGCGAACAGGTGAAGCGGGACGCGA
>JBBQEG010000081.1:0-16544 GCA_038320495.1 Opitutales bacterium
CAGAACGTTGCCACCTTCCGCGCCCAGAATGGCGCCGAACAAAGCCGCCTCGGTTTTGCGACCGAGCTCCTGGTGGTCAACAAGGCCAATCTGGAGGCCGCCTCAAGTCGAATCACCGACGTGGATGTCGCCCAGGAATCAACGCAACTCGCGCGATTCAACATCCTCGTGCAATCCGGTACCGCCATGCTCTCCCAGGCGAATCAAAGCGCGCAGATCGCGCTGAAGCTCCTCGGCTGAGTTCGATCCCCCGTCGCGCCAGTCCCCGGCCCCGCTTTTTTCGGGAGCTCGGGGATCCGGGGTGCCCTACCGCGAGCGACCCGCTCGGCGTTCCTCTTCTGCCCTCACCGGCAGTGCGTAAGATCTTTCGGGTGGCGGCTCCAGTCCGCCTTTTCGTTTCGACCCGGCCCTCGTGGCCGGGGGGGCAAAATGGCACCCGCCAGCCCGTTCAGCAGGAGTTCGTTGAAAGTCCAGTCAAGCGTATCTTGATCCTTGATACACCCTTGAAAGTCGCGCCGCCCTGTCTGCGGCGCGCACCACTTTTGCGGCGCTTGCCGCAGATGGCGCGATCCGGCGCCCTCCTCCGGATACGTGGCGACGACGGACGTCGCATTCTCATCAAGGAAAGATAATACCATGTCAGTCGTGATTAATACCAACATGGCGGCGACGGTTGCCTCCAACAACCTCGCCTCCTCGAATAGTGCACTGCAAAAGAGCCTCAACCGGCTCTCGAGCGGCTCGAAAATCGTGAACCCGTCGGATGACGCCGGCGGTCTTGCGGTTTCGATGAAGTTGTCAGCGGCAGCCAAGCGCCAGGGCGCTGTTGCCAGCAATATCGGTAATGCGGTTTCGTTCCTGCAAACGCAGGACGGTGGACTCAAGGTTTCGGCCAAGATCCTCGATCGTATGAGCGAATTGCGGACCCTGTATGATGACGTCACCAAGAGCACCGACGACAAGGCGAACTACAACACGGAGTTCAAGGCCTTGCAGCTGCAGTTGACCGCTATCACGTCCGAAAAGTTCAACGGAGTCGCGATGTTCTCGTCCGCCGCCAACACGGTCTACACGACCGAAGAAGGCGCGGGCGGTTCCGCGACCTCGGTGAGCCTTGCCGCTCGTGAGCTTTCGAGCAGCAGCAGCGGCGTCGGCGGTCTGACCGGAAGCGGAAGCAACCTTGGCGACGTCACTGTCGCCAACATCACTACAGCCATCCAAGGCGTCGCTACGTTCCGCGCCGCCAACGGCGCTGAGCAGAGCCGCTTGGGTTTTGCCGCCGAGTTGTTGACGGTGAACAAGGCTAACCTCGAGGCCGCCTCGAGTCGGATCACGGATGTGGATGTAGCATCGGAATCGACCCAGCTTGCACGCTGGAATATTCTGGTGCAGTCCGGCACCGCGATGCTGGCCCAAGCCAACCAGAGCGCTCAGAGCGCGCTGCGGCTCATCGGCTAAACCTCGCCCAGGGATAGTTCTGATTCGCCCACTCCTGGCCGCCGCCTCAAAACGGCGGCCAGGCTTAGCGAGCCGGAAACGATCTCTGCGAAGGCCCCGCAGCCGTTTCAGGTTGGTCATGCAAACAAGGCCCCGGCTACCCGCCGGGGCCTTCGCATTTTCTACGGACACGATGCGCCTCATACCAACGCCCCTCGAGATTAGGACTGTCATTGCAAGAAGCGGAGCGACGAAGCAATCGAGCTGGATCACCACGGCGCGATTCGCGCACCTCGTGATGACAATCGTCTATATTATACGGGCGATTGGTATTAACCGCTTCGGAGATCCGCTTCGTAATGGCAATGATTTTTTACTTCACAGATGTTCCCGGCAGCAGGAAGCGGGCGTTCAAGCCGCGTTCGGGCGGATACATTATAATGGAACGAACCGACGGCCCCGGAAGATCCAGAACCCGCCTCACGAACCGAAACGACTCGTCCCCAAAAGGCGCCCTGCCATCCGGACGTTGATTACTTTCGGCGAGACGGTCCACGCCCGAAAAATCAGGTGCCCGCAATCGCGTTGGCCACCACGGTGCCCACCGTCTCGTGACGGTTGAAATGATCATAGATCCGGCGTCGCTCCGCGTTCGACATCGCCAGGCCGCGTTCACACGCCTCCCCTAGCTCCGTCAGATCTCCGTGCGCATAGCGCAGGATCAATTTCTCCCGGTGCAATTCGTCGAGTCGGCATCCGGAGGCGGAGTTTTCACTCACCGCAACAAGGCCAAGACTACCCGACCAGAAGGGCCGATCCGTATGCGTCGCCTGCATGGTCGGCACGCCAAATTTACGCCCCTCGGGACATACGCTCACTTTGAATCGACGCGCGAGCAGATGCCGCTCACTCATTTGCAACGAATGGTCGTGAATGGCGACGAACCGATCGCGGAAACGACGCTGCAGGAAATCAATCTGCCGACGGCGATGCAGCGTCACGCCCATCTGTGAACCCAAAAAGAGGATACGCTCTTCCGGAGCCTCCACCCAGGCGGCCGAAAACGGCTCCACGTTGGCCACCCAACTGCGATGAATCACCCGGCAGTCGGGCCGCAAGGCCGCCTCCCCCGCTTCGTCCAGCGGTAACTCGTCGTGAATCAATATATCCAAATGCGGTGCGATCACCCGAAAGCACGGCATCATCCGGCTCGCCTCATCGTAAGCATATAAACAGATCCTCATCCCACGCTGGCGCAGGAATCCAAACAGCGCCCCAGCCACATTGGCGAAATGCTGCGGATGCTGGGCAATCGCCACGAGCCACCACTCCTCCCCGGGAGGAATCTGCGCCTTCGTCAAAGCCTGGAGTCCCGTCGCGCCGACCACATACGCGGGAAGAAAATCAATGGCGGGATGACGCATCGCCGCGAAGACCCGCGCATTCTCGACATGCCAGTCCCGATCAAGCCGCGCCATCGCGAGCAACGCGGGGTCATCCGGTTTCGCCACGCGCGCCCTCAAGGCCTCCTCGCTCTGGGCGGCGAGCAGCGCTGCAACGGGTTCATGCGCTGTTGCCCACGAGCAATAATGAATCACGCGAACCCGGCGCGGAGAACTCGCCACGTCCGCCAGCATGGGCGTACCCGACTGTTCGGTGAAAGCGGTTTCCGCTAGATTCATGTGGGATCAGTTTTGTATTAACTAAGCGGACACAATTGCGGATCTTTCACTGCCAAGTCAGCGTCCCGCATGTCCAACAAGATTCAAGGCCGCGCCTGGCCGGATCTTGCGGGCAAAGTATTCAGCAATTGCTGGCACGCTGGAGACTGTTTGACCGGATTGTACCACGAGTTCGTGCGGAGCCTTGGTCAGTCCATATCGGTTGAACGTCGTCCCTCCGAGCAATGAACCGCTCCAATAGCGCACCTCGGGATAAACCACCACCTGCGGGCAGCGGAGGTCACAGGCCAGATCGGAAAGCCCACTCCGGACGCTGCAAAAACCTCCGGCCGCTTGCACCACCGCGCGAAACAACGGCAACGCAAGATTGGCCGAGCGAAGCCCCGCCGGAATAACCGTCGAGGGTCCAACGTTAACCAGCACGTCCAAACCCGCAGCGGCCAACTCCGCTGACAACGCCATCCAGAAAGCCGCGTCCACTCCGTCGGTGGGTGTAGTCCGCGCCTCGATGCATAATACCACCGTGCGTCCCGGTGCGACCCCGTGAGCGCGAAGCAGGTCTTTCGCGAGTGCGATCTCAGCCGCAGAGGGTGGCCGCGGACGCGTGAGGTTTGCTTCTGCCGGTAAACCGAGCCGGCATCGATAGGCGTCCAGAAAGTGAAACCCGTTATACCCCACGGCGCGCATCAGTTCCATTTTAGGGAAGTGGGCGTAGAATACTTTGCCGCCTTCCACGTTCCACGCTCCAATTTGCTGCGCGTCTTTGCCTCGAGGCCATTCGAAATAGCGCTCTACCGATGGATACATCTCGCCCACAAATGCAAGATCCCCGCGACCTGCCATCCAAACTCGCAAGCCATGATGCCGGCGAAAGGCTTCAGCCAATGAACCAACAATATAATGATCACCAATGCCCCAGTCGGCAACCAGCAAGCAAACGTCGCGAGGGATATCCATGATTGAGTCAAATTGAAGCCGCAAAAAGTGACGCCCGCAAAGCTCAGGCCGCAATCGCGGCGGGCACCTTGGTCAATCGCGCCATCAGCTGCATCGCTTCCCGGATACAAACATCCGAGTTGAAATACTGCCACTGGCCCCAGCGCCCCAGGCCGTGCACACCTAATGCGGTGCAGTGACAAAGGACTCGGTCGATCGAATCCGCCCAACCGAGGGTCGGGATCGGGTAGGCATGCGAGTTGGTTTCGGCGTAAAGTTCATCGCCACCCGGATGCCAGCGCTTGATATTGGTTTCGCGATAAAAGCCATTCGGCGCACTGTGCGGCGCGAAATTATTGATGAAGAAGCTGCGATGATGACGCAGTTTCTCATCTGGTTGATACAGCCAGTGCGCGTCGGTGGAATAAGGCTGCTGGTGAAGAGAAACGACGAGCTGATTGTGCTGCAACCGACTGATTGCAGACCGAGCCTGCGCATCGAAGATGGGGGAATCGGCCAGGAGGTGCCACGGGGCCGTATTGATGATTGCCTTTGCCCGATAGCAGCCATTGACGACCAACGTGGATCCGCGCTTCTCAATCGAGGTAACCGGACAACCCGTTACAATCTGGTTCTGCACGGGAGCTGCAATGGCGTCGAAAATTCTCTGGTACCCGCCGATCTTCGGATAATAAAACCCCGCGTGGGACGGCATTTGCGAGCGATCAGCGGAGCGCGCCTGACATGCCCGCGTGATCTGATCCACGTCCAAGCGCGGAATTTTGTGCAGCCAGTCGATGTCCATCTCGGCGGCATCGACTCCCCAAATCTTTCGATTGTAGGGAAGCATATAGCGATCCGTGACGCGGTCACCGAGCTTCCAGCGGCACCAATCCTCAAAGTTTTTTGGTGCCGGTAGACCGCGCGCTTCCCCATTTTTAGCGATGCTTGCCAGATATTCGGCACACAGCTCCGGGGGCAGCTGCCAAATATTGCTCTCCAACGGATAATCGATCTCGTGGCCCTCAATCGAGATGCGTGAAATCCGATCGAAATAGTTAAACTCGTCCTTGGGAAGATGGTCGAAGATGAATTGATAAACTTCGGGATACCGCGTGCACAGGAAGTGTCCACCTCCCGTATCCAGCACGTGGCCACCGATCTTTTTCGTCCGGCAAAGTCCGCCTGCGACCGGAGCCGCCTCGAGTACACAGACGCGTTCTACGCCCGAGAGTTGCAGGAGACGTGCGGCGGTCACGCCAGAGATTCCAGCGCCAATCACAATATAGTCGTAAGTCATATGCTGAGGAGGGGGACTTCGTCACACTGCAAATTCGCTACCGGCGGCGCACCGTCTTGAGCCTGTCGGATCAGTGCATACATGTCGTACTGATCCACGATAGGATTGGCGAAAGCGGGATGCGCGAGTTCCGCCATCAACTCCGGATACTTGGGATGCAGCGGATTCGCGACATCACTGTTCATGAAGGCGCCGGGAAATACGTTACCCCACTGTCGGATTCGGTAGAAACGGATCCCATCAACCGCCCAACTTTTGCACAACTCCAACAGTGGGCGCATTTCGAGGAAATTCTGTTGCTGCACAACCATGTTCACCATCACCCGGCGGATCACCCCGGTGCGCCGGGCCTGCTCCAGCACTCCCATCGTGCGCAGCAGTTTCTCCCAAGTCGAACCGCGGCGCAGGCGCTCGTACGTCTCCGGAGTGGCGCCATCGATCGAAATGGTGATATCACGGAAACGCGCGTGCAGCGGCTCAAACTCTTCCCAGAGTCGCGGGGTAATCAGCTGGCCGTTCGTCCCCAATGTAATATCGACATGCGCAAACCTAGGATCGCAAAGCTGCTTAAGGATGCCGCGGAAATGAGGACTACCGAACGCATCACCGGAACCTGTGATATAAACGCTTTCCGCATTCTTGCTCTCCAACAACGGCAGGACGATGCGATCGCGAACCGCGTCGAGTTTCTGCCGATCGGCTTGGGTTGCCATGATCGTGGAGTTACGACATGACGGGCAGGAAAGATTACACGAAAGATCGTACGATAAATTGAGGTGCTTCGGAGTCTGCTTGCCGTCCACTCCAATTTTTTTCAACTGCGCGAACCGCTCAGGTTGCTCGGATTTTTTCGGCAGATTGAACCGCTGCCAACAAGTCATCGGGCTGCAGAAACGAAACGATCCGTCCAGGATGGACTCGCGAACTGCGCGAGCTTGTGGCGACTGCCAGATTTCATCCGCGGTCTGAGTGTGGGCGTTGCCGATCGCAAACGGCACCTGGGTACAGTTGCAGGGAAAAACTGACCCGTCCTTGTAGATTTCAAAATTCTCAAACGGGTGCGGGCAAAAGCGATCCTTCGCATCCGTGTGATAGTTTACATCACCGACGCACCGGACGAAGAGGGTCTGCGTATAGACATCGTCGTAATAGAGCGAAAGCGCCTGCCTCGCTTTCGCGGCGGCCTCCTCCTTCTGTCCACTTTGCTCCAGTAATTCCGCCCAGGTGACAATGACTCCGCGATGATTTTTGACCAGAATTGCGAGGCGCTCGACCGCCAGCAAACGTACCGGCAATGAACCAAGCGCCAGCAAGGCTTCATGCAGAAACAAGACGGCGCCGCGAACGTCCGCCCGCTGCCGAGGCTCGTCCGCCGGGAGATAGCGATCGTGCAGAGCGTAATCCGAGAGCTTGGAAACGATCTCCGCCACCTGCGAGTCCAAGGAGATCCCGACCCGAGCGTTCGTGTCCTCCGATTCGCGCGAGGAGCCGATCGCGGACGCAGTAATGGGAACCGAGGCATTCCCCGGTTGCGCCAAACCCGGCGACGCAGTGTTTTCACGCGACAGGTGATCGCCATCCGAATACAACGCGTCGAATGGCGTGGGCTGCGGAGTTTTTGCCGCGAGGGAATGCCAGATCCAATCCCCGCAATCCGGCATGAGGAAGGAAAGCGCAATCCGGCGGGCATTGGCCGTCAGCTCGGCGCGGCGCGCGGGAGCGGTGAGTTCCGCAATCTTCTCCTGCGCGTCAGCGGGCTCATAATTCGAGGACAGACCGAGGCCGAATTGATTAACGAAGCGGGCGGCTGCCGTCTTGGCGCTTCCCAGCACCAGCATCGGGGTGAACGTCTTCGTCAGGATGAAAACCATCCGCGATGGCAGACTCAAACGGGTAAGCCATTCGTTGTCTTCGGTCCCGTCAAGGCGACCGCTCGGGAGCAGCACAAAGGGATAGTTGGCCAGCCGGTGAGCCAGTTGCTCTTCCGGCAGGAACCCCCGACAATAAATACCGTCCGCTTCCAAGGTCCGCTGGTCCTGAGGAAGCCACGCGACTTTGGAGTTTCCAAACCAATCGATCTTGAGCTGGGCGGCGCGGCTGAAAGTCCGAAGTTGTTCAAAATGTTTCGCCGACCAAATATTACCAACCATGACACAGTGACGCGGATTTCCGCGCGCTGCCGTCCAGTCGTTGGGGACTTCATTGGAGCGGGTCGTGACGACCGGTGGCAACAGCCCAAAGGAAAAGCCAAACCACGCCGTATATTCTCTAATCATCTCCGGCGAGATCGCGAGCCGCACGTCGGACGCCGCAAATAACCGGCGGGCCAACGCCGCTGGCACCTCACAGGAGTGCAGCACCTGATCGTCCATCACGTAGGTGCAGAGGGGTGCTCCCGTGATCTCGCGCGCCGCCACGGCGTGCATGAAGTCGGAAGGAAAAAACGGAACGCTGAGAATTCGTCGGAAATTATACGGGGCAAGGAGCCGCTCTAGGATCGCGCGACGCGAAGCTTCGTTCAAGCCGGGCAAATCCATCGAGAAATGCTCACCGCCGAAATTTACTACGCCCTTGTAGAGGCTCCGGGAACGCACGGTCACAAACGTGCTTGCATCAGGAAAAAAGCGCTCGAGCAGTACGCCCGTTCCCTGCAGTCGCGTGACCTCCACATGGGAAAGCAGGAGATCCCGGGGCTCATCGTAACGACAATCCGCCCAAAGCTGGCGCGCACGTGGCATCCAGCGGGCGATCAACGAGTGGCCTGGGCTAAGTTCCGCTGCCCGCTCCAACGCGTTGCACGCAATCGCACCATGACCGACTTCGAGTGCCACTTCGCTCAGCGCAAGCTGGTGATCCAAGTCATCGGGCTCCAATGACGCGACGTGGATCATGGCAGCCAACGCATCGGCGTTGCGACCCAACCTACGTAACACACGAGCGAGCTCGCGCCATTGATCGAGACAAGCGGGGTTCAGCTCGGTGGCGCGACCGAGCACGCGGATCGACTGCTCAGGCTCGGGCCCATGAGCGGCCATACAACCAATTACAAAATAGGCCTCAGCGGAACGCGGCTCAAGCGTCAGTACCTCGCGGGCGAATGTGCCCGCCTCAGCCCATCGCTGCCGCTCCAAGAGTGATCGAGCCACGCGCAACAATCGTCCCGCGCGCTTCGGTTGGTGAGGATTCACAGCCGTTGCCGCCAGTTGCCGAACGCGTGGATGGTGCGGCACAAACGCCCGCAGCTTTCCCAGCGCAAGCTGTCCCATCGAGGCATTACCCTTCTCCTGAGCCAGGTCCAACATGACCAATAAAGCGTCGACCGAGCGTGGATTCTTCTTTAGTTCAATTTCCGCCAGCGCATACGCGTCCTCATAACTCCCCTGCTCCAACCTGACCAACGCAACCGCCCCTTCGTTCGTATGTGTATTCACATGTTGGCGACTGAAGATGAGCAAAGTTGGGTTCACCAAACTCAGGCCCATACTCGAGCAGCGCCGCACCAACGCCACGCGGTCGGCCCCGGCATCATCCCAGGACCACACGTGAATCGCGGTGGCGAGCGTGGCCGAGTTGAAGTTCTGCCGGCCAATGACCAGAAAATCCACGCGGGTGCCGCTTGCCGGCATTCCCCGCCGCACAATGAGGCGAGGCAAGGTGGCACAACTCTGCGCGAACGCCTCCGGCACGCTCTCGTCCAACCCAACCACCACTCGGTCGAGCGTCCGGTGAAGTTCCTGCACGTATTCGTAGCCTGAAATGAGACGCGCGCCCAGACTTGCACTCGAAGGCGCGACAGAAATGGCAGGCGCCACCGGCCGGGCGAAGAGGGCTGGCGCGACACCGTCGCCCACAAGTTTCTGAAACGCGGTTCGACGCGCCTGCGCCGAAAAATGTTCATCGAACCAGCGAGCTCCGGCGGCGCCGATCGATCTGGTCTCTTCTGGATGACTCATCGCGTGACGCGCCTTCTCGACCAACTCCACCGGCGTCGCATACGTCACGAGTTCGCGCCCGGGCTGCCAAATCTCATTCGATCCCGAGGCCGGCGCCAATTCATCGGTCAACAACATCGCCCCACTCGCGAGGATTTCGAATATTCGAAGGTTAAGGTCACCGTTCAGCGAACTGTTGAACCCGACCAGTGAAGACCCATAAAAACCTAATCCTTCCCGTTGCGAAACCGCCTTCGCCGCCAGCGGGATGTGGTGCGCATTCAATTGCGACAACAGGTTAATCCGCCGAGGATGACAGATGCCCGTCTGTCCCACAAACGCGATCTGTGACTCCCGTGGCGCAGAGTCTCGGGCCGCCGCAACCGCTTTATCGTCATGCGGGAACGTGAGGCCGGGAAACCAATAAAGCGGTTTCAGGCCGGCGGCCGCAAAGAAATCCCAATGGTGCCGGTCGTAAAGGAAAACGATGCGATCAAACGGCTCGCTCTGCGCATACCGAATCATGCCGGAGATCGGCGTATTCAGGTGATGCGTATCGGCGATCAACAAAACTTTGGGGCAGCGAAAGGCGCGGAGGTTGCGTGGCATCGACCTCCAGGACGCGTCAACTAGGCAAACAACGGCTTCGGGCTGTTGATCCGAGGGAAGACGTTCTGCAATCGCCGCCAAATCGAACTCGCCCAAGGGCGTGTTACGCGCCGTCACGTAGCCGCCGATATCGGCATCAAGCCAGTCTGGCCCGCAATTAATCTGTTCGTCCGCCAGTCGCGGCGGCGCCATGTAAGTCGCCGAAGAGCCGGTGCAGAAAAGAATACGCATGGGACCGAATATCGGGCCTTAACTCATCGCGAGCACTCGATGATCGTCGGGCGCCACTAGCTGAAGCGATTCCAGGACGTCCCGCGCCATCTCGGTCGCCCCAACACGTTCGGCCAATTCGAGAATCGTCAGCAGCGCCTCCACATGGCGGGAATCTATCCGAATGCAGGTCTCCAGTGCTTGAACGGCTTCTCCAGCCTGCCCGTTATCGCGTAATGCCAGTGCGAGCGAGTACCACATTCCTGCCGTCGCCCCAGGTTGCTGGACGGCAGCCAACAAATATTCAATGCCTCGCGGCAGATTACCTTTCGCGTGAAGAATGACCCCGTGCAGATGCCGCGCTCGCGCATCCCCGGGAGCGGATCGCAACGCAAGGGTCGCCTGCGAGGCGGCAATGTCCAAATCGCCCTGGGCATGCGACGCGAACCCTGCGTCAATCGTCTCAACGAGATTATCGACGGCAAAACAGCGCACCACCTCAAGCTGCTGGCGAAACTCCACTCGTCCGAGGGAAGCGAGCTCATCAAAGGCCGCTTCCAACAACGCCCCAAAAGCATCGCTCGCGGCCAATGAATCGAGAAACGGCGGAATCGCTTCGATCTCCGACGCCAGGTGCTCCCGCAACGCGGTCCGGCGTTCCGGTTGCGCAATCAAGGCCGAGGCGAGCCGAACATAGCCGGTCGCATCCGTCGCTACCCACTCCGACAACCCCAGAGAACGGAGCATCGCGGCCGTCGCTGCACTGCCCTCAGTGTCCATGGCAATCGTCGGCACACCTGCGCGGAGCGCCTCGGCGGCGGTCCAGATGGTCATGCGGCCAGCATTCGAATCCAGGTAGATGTCGCTCAACGCGATCAATCCCCGCACCTCTTCAGGACGTTCCGGGGACGCCGGGAAAACATGCAATCGGCTCCGGTCAATGCATTGGCGATCGAGCGCCCGATCAAGCGCGGAGCAAAGACGCGACATGCGGGGAGTCTCGCCTTCATGAACAAACGCGACTGCGAGGTGAACCTCCGGAATAAGGTCGAGGAGCTGTGACCAAGCGTCGAGTATTGCACTCGACGGACCGCCTGAGTCCACGCACGCGACGAGCAAAGGAGAGTCAGCCGGCAAGCCTAGATCCGCCCGCAAGAGGCCGGGGGAAGAAATCCCATTCGCATTCCGAGCGAATGAAAAACCCAGCTCCGGACCGCGGAGAACGCCGAGTCGCTCCGTAAAGGCGCCGGATGTCGTCTCCGTGGATCGTTCCGTCGGGGAGATATATAAATCAATTTCGGGCAGGCCGGTCGTGAATCCCAATCTGTCATAACCCACCTGGAGCGGTGCGACGCGCTGAAGCGCGATCTGGGTCAATTCGTCCGTCTCACCGCCGAGATCACCGATGAAGACCACGCCGTCGAACCTCCCCTCCCGCAGCCGAGCAAGCCGAGCCTCCGTCCCGGCAGGGAGCACCTGATGGACGCTGGCGCGACGGTAACAATAGGCTGCTTCGGGACTGTCGGATGCCGCCAATGGAAGGAGGAGAATTTCAAACGCCGTGGCGTCGAGACTCTCGAAATACGGCAATGCCGCGAACAACTCAGGGCTTGGTCCGAAATTTCGGGCAACGAAGGCAACCCGGAGGCGCCGCCCATGGCGGGGAAAAAGCTCGGGTTCGTAGTCAGTGCGATCGGACGCATGAAGCCGCGTTAAAATTCGTCCTCGGAGTTCCGCCCGCTGGCGCCAAGTCACGAGGCTGCCGCTACCCTCCATCGCTTCTTCTGCTTGGAAATACGATGATACCGCCGCGCGAGTGGTGGAGGAACCCATATTACGTGAAAGCCAACTTTCGAGGTCACGAAGATGTCGGACCAATACTAGAGGGTCCATCCGGGAAATCGTGAACCGCGGCGCCCGGCTGAAAAGCCAGCGGGTATAATCACCCCACAACCAGTCAGGAACCCGATCAAGCGTGGGCACACCCACGATTTCCCAAGGGCCTACCTGGAGCATGCACGCCAAGACCCCTGCCCACCCTCTCGCGATGCCGGCACGCGCCGCCATCACATCGTCGCTTTTCGCTGGCAGATCATATGTGCCCGCCGCCTGCGCTGCAGTGATCAGAGCCAAAACATCCGGCACCCATGCGTCCCGCCGATTGGTGCGCGGATGGCCCACCAATTCCTGAGCCAGTTCGCGCAGAGCCGTTCTCAGACCGGGACTCGACGCTGCTGTGTTGAGGATCGCCGCGGCCGCAAGTTCATTGCGGGCTGCGATCACCGCGGCATTGATCCGTGCAGCCGCGTCGCGACATTCATTATTCGACACGGCAGAAGAAACCCGGGGAGTATCCGCCGGTGCAACCAAGGGCTCGGGTAGCATAGACTTTCCGTTTAGCACTAAGCGGACCAAGCCAATCAGTCTATGCGCTAACACTTGTTATCCATAGGAATATATTTTATCCCAAGAACAATTTTACAAACACGTTCGGCATCAACCTCGCGCCCGGCAAAATTTTCCTGCTCGAAAATCCCGCGCGGCGGCCGTCTGAGCACACGCCTACCCAAACGGTGGGGCGACAAGGTGGCCGATGCGGCAAGGCGTCATCAGTTTGAGAACGTATGCCTCGGACACGAACGACGGAAGCCCCCGTCGTATCATCAGACTGGATGCAAGCGCTTGCGAGCGACCGATGGGAAGAGTCGGCCGAGAACGCACTCTTGGACGCTCTCCACGATCCCGGCCGGAGGAGCAACATCGCGCGTCCCGTGATCGCAACTGGGCTCGTCGGGTGAACTCAAATCAAACCAGGCTCCCGGAATCCGGGAGCCCGTCCATCCAGCGGCGTCAAACGCCGGCCGATTGGAAAAACTTCACGATCGCAGCGGCCACGGCGTCCTGCTGTGCGTCGGTGAGCTCGGGATAGATTGGCAGACTGAGACACTCCCGCCCCACCTGCTCCGCGAGCGGGAAGTCGCCCGCTTTATAGTCGAGATCGGCGAAACACTTCTGCAGGTGCAGGGGCAGCGGGTAATGCAACGCACACCCGATCCCCGCCTTGGTCAGAAACTCCCGCAACGCGTCGCGCTGCGGATGCCGCACCACATAGAGATGATACACGCTCTCGGCGTACGCCGCCTCGACCGGTAGCGTCAGAGGCGTGCTGGCCAGCAGCTGGTGATAACGATGCGCAATCTCCCGCCGCCGCGCCGTCCACTTGGGAAGATGTTTCAACTTCACTCCCAGCACCGCTCCCTGGATGCCTTCCATACGATAATTGTAGCCAATCTCGTCATGATAATAGCGGACCGCCGATCCGTGCTCCCGCATGGCCTTCGCCCGACGATATAGCCCTTCGTCATCCGTCACCAGTTGACCGCCCTCACCGCAGGCCCCGAGATTCTTTCCGGGATAAAAACTAAACCCTGCGGTTTTCCCAAACGTACCCACCGGCTTGCCTTTATACTTGGCCCCGTGCGCCTGCGCGACGTCTTCAATTAAAGTGAGGTTATGCTTCGCGCACAGTGCGACCAAAGGATCCAAATCGCATGGCTGCCCGAAGAGATGCACCGGCATGATCGCCTTGGTGCGCGGCGTGATCGCAGCTTCTACGCGGGCGGGATCAAGGTTCATCGTGAGCGGATCAATGTCCACGAAGACCGGCTTGGCGTTGCAATATACAATCGCCCAACTCGTCGCGACAAAGGTCATCGGGGTCGTGATAATCTCATCACCCGGCTGAAGATCCAACATCCGCACCGCAACATGCAGCGCCGATGTCCCACTATTAAATCCCAAGGAAAACTTGGTGCCAGCGTAAGTCGCGAAATCGCGCTCAAAGCTTTCCACCGCAGGCCCCAGGCAAAAGGAGCAATTGTCCAACTGCTCGGCGATCACGCGATCGAGCTCGGGACGAATAGACTGAATCTGACCCTTCAGATCAAAATAGGGAACGTTCATAGAAAAATTTAAATACCGGCATCGAAAAATACTGACTGTGGAATCTGGCAGAACTCACTTTTGCCTGCCAAGCGCTGAATCGGCATCCGTTCACATCCAATAGAATCCGCGTTTTTTGGGAGGTAAGTGTTAAACCGGACCGGATTACC
Source organism: Opitutales bacterium (assembly GCA_038320495.1). GTDB lineage: Bacteria > Verrucomicrobiota > Verrucomicrobiia > Opitutales > Opitutaceae > ER46. The sequence goes on from JBBQEG010000081.1 coordinate 14,219, forward strand.
CCACTGCCGCTCGCACCGGCCCAAAGGCTTCGAGCGCTTCGCGAACTGACTCCTGCACCTGATCTTCTCCCATCGAAAGCAGGTCCAACCACTTTGCTTGCCCTTCCCAATACGCCCACTCGCCGGGCCAGCCGTGGCCACACCGCTCCGCCGCCGCCGCCGCCACGTTCAGCAGCTTCGCGAGTGGCGGCGATGACTCGGTCGGAGCGTAATGCGCACCCACCGCCTGCACCGTCGCCGCCGGGAAACGCCACTGTTCCAACACGAGCGCCGCCACTTGGGCGTTGTCCGTCCCACAACGGCTCATTTCCCAGTCCAACAAGGGGCCGTGGCCATCGTCTTCGTAACTTCCCAGACCCGCCCGAGAGGCGCCAAGCCGGTTCAACGCAACTTTTCCAATCGAACGGAGCAAACCCGCGGTATAAGCACTCCGGGCGTCCAGACCCGCCAGGTCAGACAGCCGCTCCATGATCAACGCGGTCAACAACGCATTCTCCCGAAACTGCGCCGCCGAAACGCCATAAAACCCGAGATGCTGTTGCACCACTTGCGCGGCCGTGGCGAATCCAACAATCCGATACGTGTCACCAAAACCAACCCGCTGAACCGCTTCATCGAGCGAGTCCACCGGTTCGTCACCTGCATAAGCCACGCTGTTGCTCACCCGCAGAATCCGCGCCGTGAGCGCCGGGTCCCGCTTGAGCAAGGAGGTGATCTCATCGATCGACGAATTCTCGTCGTTCAACAATGCGCTGACGCGCGCAAAGATCCGCGGGGCCGCCGGCAACGCCTGCGCCACCTTGAACAGTTCGCTGCGTTCAATTCGCACGTCCATGAGGGGAGGTGACATGATCATTTTAAATTCCAACGTGAGTGAGTGAGGAAGTGCGCTCACACCACTGGATCCAACATGCGCGCAAGGCGGAACCGAACGCGGCCGCCTGGCCCGCATAGTCCAGCATCGGCCCGCGTTTCATCTCTTCCCGCAGGTTCCGCCGGATCTCAGCCAGTCGCTCGCGATCATTCGCCAAAGCCACTGCGGTCCGGACATACGCCTCTTCCGACGGCGTGGCCCAGTCCGCGTGTCCAACCGCGCTCAGCAGGCTCGCGCCCACGCGCGACACATGCCGGTCGCCCACCCGCGAGACAACGGGCACTCCCATCCAGAGGGCTTCGCAGGTGGTCGTTGTTCCATGATAGGGAAAAGTGTCCAGCGCCACGTCCACTCCACGATACAGCGCGAGGTGAGACGCGGTATCGGGCGTGCGCTCAAGAAACTCCACTCGTTCCGGAGCGATGCCTGCACTCGTAAGTCGCGTTTCCAGGTCCGCACGCAAAGCGGGGTCGCCCAGTCCGCGACCTTTCAGGCGCAAGCATGAGCCGTCCACTCCGGCGAGCACCCGCGCCCACACGGCCAAAAGGGAATCGGTAATCTTAGCCAGTTCGTTGAAACAGCCGAACGTCACGCGGCCTTGGGCCAGGCACGGCGCAGGTCCAACCTCAGGAGCCGCGGTCGGCGGCAGATAAGTCCACGCCGTCGGCGCAAAACGTATCAGCTTTTCTGTGGCAAATGCATCCGCATCGTGTTCGGGATCCGCCAGCCCGTCGGTGAAGCGGAAATCAACGGCCGGTACACCGGTCGTATCCGGATACCCCAGATACGTGACCTGCACCGGAGCCACCCGGCGCGCGAGGACGGGAAGGCGATTCGTAATTCCGGTGTGACCAGCCAAGTCGATCAGGATATCGAGGTGATCATCCCGGATCAGTTGCCCAACGGTGACATTCGACTGGCCGGAGATAGTGCGCCACTGTGCAGCGAGAGCACGGAAGCGTCCACTCACGTCATCTTCGCGAAAGTGATCGTGGTAGAGATAAAGTTCGAACTGCGCCGAATCCAAGTGGCTGAGGAGGGGCTCGAGAAAGTACGCGCAGGAATGAGTGCGTAGATCCGGGGAAAGCACTCCCACGCGCAAACGCTTTTCCGGCACGGGCTCGTTGCGAAAAGCCGGAATGGGAAACGTCCCCAACGATCGACCAAAGGCGACATGCTCGGCAAAGATCTGCTCGCGGGAAAACTCCGGGAGGTTCTGCAGCGCGAACAACCGGTTGCTGCACGCCTCATTGGAGTGGGGCTGCAAGCGGAGGTAAGCATCATACTCCGCCACCGCTTCCCGGATCCGATGCATCTGCTGGAAGGCCTGAGCGCGTCCGAAGCGGGCGGCGGCGAAATCGGGCGCGATGGCGAGCGCACGCTCATGGCAGCGCAACGCTTCCGGAATCCGACCGGCCACCCGCAGGGTGAATCCAAAATTCACCCAGCCCG
>JBBQEG010000082.1:0-16538 GCA_038320495.1 Opitutales bacterium
GTTCCCACGCGCATCATAAGTGGACAATACTCCCGCCCAGCCACCGACCGCAGCAAGGCTCACGAGAAATGTCACGACCCCTCCGCCCACCAGCAGCGTGGCCTGCAGCAGGTCCGTCCATAGCACCGATCGCAACCCGCCGAAAATAGTATAGGTGCCCGCCGCCGCCGCGATCACTCCCACGGCCAGATTAAACTGCGTCACGCCCTCCCACCCCATCAAACCGGTGAGGACGGTAGCTCCGGCGTAAAGTGCCGTCGCAATATTGGCGGCCAGGATCATCACTATATTGATCCCGGAGACAAACAGCCGTGCACCCGGGCTGTACCGCCGTTCAAAAAACTCGGGCGCGGTACTCAGCCTCATCTTCAAGTAAACATCGACAAAGAACGACCCCAGCAGCACGAAACAAAACGCCCCCACCAGCTGAAAGGCCCCCGCCGCCAGGCCGATTACGTAGGCGAGGCCGGCCTGTCCCACAAACTGCTGACTCGAGATGTTCGCCGAAAACATCGAGGCGCCAATCAGCGGCCAGGTCGCTTCCCGGTCAGCCAGAAACAACGCCTCGGCGTCCTTGATCTTCCGCCGGCCAAACCAGATCCCGAGCGCAATCGTCAGTAGGAAATAGCCCGCAACCATTCCGGCATCGAGCGTCGAGATCCTCAGTGTCGTCATCGTGGCGGCATCACGGTCGGGCCGCGGGGACTCCGGAAAGGTGCATCCACTGATCCCCTACCTCCCGCTGCCAGGCGTCAAGCCGCGAACCAAGCCGCGCCATAATCGGCTGCGATTCCGGCCGGTGCGACTGATCAGCCATCTCGTCGGGATCGGTCTCGAGGTCAAAAAGCTGAACGCGCACGCGGTCATTCACCTTATAGACAATGAGCTTCCACCGCTCCTCCATCATCATCCGCTGGCAATCCATATAAAGCGCCCCGAGCACCTCGCGGACCGGCGGCGCTCCCGGAACCAGGCCCGGCACCAGGCTGCGGCTCTCGATCCCGTCGGGAGGATTTATCCCGACGAGTTCACAGAGGGTCGCGTATACGTCCAACGAATACGCGAGCGCCGCGCATTGTCGGCCCCGCGGCAGGCCCGGCCCCCGCAGAATCAAGGGTACTCGCCGACTGTGTTCGTAGAGGTTCTGCTTTCCCATCAACCCATGACCGCCCATGGCGAGGCCGTGGTCGGAAACGTACACCACAATCGTGTTCTCTTCGTCTCCCGTCTCGCGCAGGGCGCCGAATAGCCGGCCGAGACACGCATCATGATGCGAGATCATCCCATAGTAATCGGCCAGATGCCGTCGCACCTCCGCAGGTTGTCGCGGCGACGCCGCGAGTTGCTCGTCGCGGACGGCGAGTTCACCGTTATCGAAGGCATGCCGAGGCTGGAAATTCGCGGGGAGCGGGATGCGTTTCGGATCATACAGCGCGCGGAACTCCTCCGGGGGCGTCCGCGGATCATGGGGCGAGGTCAGGGCGACACAGGCGAAGAAGGGCCGGGTTCGCGAGCGGCCACGCACGAACGCTTCCGCTTCGCCGCAGAAGAGTTCACTGGAGAAACCCTGCGCAACCCGGGGCGGTCCTCCGCGCCGGATTCCATCGAGATCACGCACCGGGACCGCGCGGTGATCGCACATCCCGCCCACAAAGATCGAGCGCCCCTGGTCGAACGATCGCAACAGCGCCGCGTCATCATTGTGCCACTTGCCGGTAAAGAACGTCTCGTAACCCACCGTGCGCAACCACTCCGGCAACGTCACGGCATCGGCCGGCAATGTGACTTTAAACTCCGGGTTCGGGACCAGGTGCGGTGCCGCGTCCGCGCGCATCACTGTGTGCCCCGTCAGCAAACACGCCCGGGACGGCGCACACACCGCCGGCATCAAACTGCCCATGATTCCGGCGTGGGTGAAGGTCGTGCCGTCGCGCACCAACGTATCCAGGTTAGGAGTACGCACCACGGGGTGGCCCAACGCCCCGATCGCCGCCGCCTGGTGATCGTCGGCGATGACCAGGAGAATGTTGGGCGGAGCGGACCGGGCCATGATGGAGGGCGAAGGGGTAATGCCGCAGTCGGACGGCTGCGGGCAGGCTGAACGGGTTAACGCTTGCAGCGGGTCGCTCGAATCCTTTCAGACTGCAACAGTGCAATAACCCGCATGCCTGCCCGCCCCACTCTCAAGGATGTTGCGAAGAAAACCCGGCTCAGCCTTTCAGCCGTGTCCCTCGCCCTGCGCAAACCCGATGCGTTGCCAACCGCAACAGTGGCTCGCGTGCGGCGGGCGGCCGACGCTTTGGGCTATACACCCGACCCGGCTTTGAGCGCTCTCGCCGCCTATCGCAGTCGCCAGCGCGTGCGGCAAAGTTTCTCCGTCATCGCGCTCGTCTCGGACTGGCCGAAGCGCAACGACTGGTTTCATCGTCCCAGCGCGCAAAAACTGTGGGAGGGCGCCAGTGCCCGCGCCACCGCCCTAGGTTACTCGCTACAACACCTCTGGGCGCGCGAGGACAACGCGTCTCCCAATCGTTTCAGCCAGATTCTCGTGAACCGCGGCATTCGCGGAATCATTCTTGCGCCCTTCGAACACCCGGAGGCGCGATTCGATCTCGCGTGGAAAAACTTCGCCGTGGTCACGATCGAGCGTCCCGCTCACTACACCACGTTTCACCATGTCGTGCCCAGTTACTACGCCGATATGCTGCGGGTCTGGCAGGAGCTTCGCGTTCGCGGGTACCAGCGGATCGGACTGTCGATCGATGGCCATCTCGCACACCGCGTCGCTCATCAATGGGAGGCCGCCCACAATTTCGAACAGGCGCGATCAGGCGCGATCATAGACGCGGTCCCGACGCTTATTCGCCGCCGCGACGATCCCCCCAGCCGGGTTCTGGAGTGGGTGCGGCGCCATCGACCAGATGCCATCATCAGCCGCAGCGACCATGTTTATCAGACGCTGCGAGCAGCCGGGGTCCGCATTCCCGCGGAGATCGGATATGTGAGCCTGAATGTGATCGATGACGCCCCCGGCGTCAGCGGGATCCTGCAACCGCGCGACGTAATCGGCGCCGCGGCCGTGGACGCCCTGAATGCCTTACTCCTCGTCAGTCATCGCGGTCCCGGTGCGTCGTCGCTCGGAACGCATGTTGACGGCGTGTGGCACGAGGGGCGGACGGTCCGTCCGGCAGTTGCCGCCGGAGCCCACGCGCGGTGAGCATGCGCTCTCTGGAACGAATCACGTCTCCTTTTCTATCCACTCATTACGGAGGAGTCGTCCGCCGATAGGTTGCGAGATAACGCGCCTCGCCGACCTGGGCGCTGAAACCTTCCGGCAAGATCCCATCCAACCCATAGCACACCCGCAACCGATCGCCCGTGAGCTGGAAGATGCAGGGAATCGTGCGCTCCGCATTGGGGCCTTCCACTCCGGTCAGCAGCAACGTTCGCTGCCCGGCAGTCGCGTCCACCACGAGCGTCCCACGATCCGAAACCACCCCGCCGTAGCGGACCTCGTACCCGCCCACCGCGAGGGTAAGCATCATGTTCGTCGTCACGAGTTCCGGCGCAGCTTCGCCCGCGAGTTCGGCCCGCACCATCTGCCAATTGCCTTCCAGTTTGCTTTCCACGCCGCCAGCAAAACTCCATTCGGCCGCAATGCAAAACGGACTTCTGCCAGATCGCCCTCCGTCGCGCCCGGACGTGGCCGCGTTCACGCCGCAGGTCCTGGCGGCTGACAGCCAAAAGGTTGACGATCGAAGCACGCGGCGCAGACTATAGGTAGTCCGGACTTCCCCTGCCCGGCGAAAAATGAAGGGCCCCTCGCGGGTCCGCCCCAAACTCAAGCACACTCATGGCGAACGCTGAGGAGCTCAATCTCAAACTTTTGGAACGCGCGCTCGACCAACACGAGAGCGCGCGGGCCTCGTTCTATCGCGACGTCAAGATCGTCGCGGTGGCGCTGATTGTTTTTCAATGTTTCGTCTTTTTCCGCTTCACCGCCCTCAGCGACGACCTGTTCGTGTTGCAGCCCAAATGGGATCAAGCCGTCGCCGACCAGGAGGCGCTCAAACAGGTGCACCGGGCGCTCAACGCTTTCAAAGCCGCCCTCGACACTGGTTCCAGCGCGATGGCGCGTTCGCTACGCAACGTGCCGCAGGATATCAGAAACGATCTCAGCGAACTCGATGCCGAGTTGCGAAACGTTCGCGACGGACTGGCGCCACCCCGGTCGATGCTCCAACTAAATATCGCCCAACAAGCGATGCCGATGGACCAACCCTTTTCCGGCCGCTTTGTGAGCCTTGTCACTGCCAAGGAACAGGACGTCCTACGCAGCGCCAAACCGGACGATCCCGCTTATAATCAAATCGTGATTCGCCTCGTCGAATCACAAATCATCCAGCCCATCTATGCGCGTCTCAACCAGGAGAGAGCGGCACGGCTGACAAGGCCGCTCAGCGATGCACTCACCGACCTGCGGAATCAGGAAACGGCCTTCACCCGACTTCGCGCGACAGGTGCCGAGATCGACCGCTGGGTGGCCAATGCCGCCAACGTGGTGGACGCCACTGAAACCCTCACGTTCGCCCCGCCAGACGCCACGCTTTGGTGGACGAGCGCGAGCACCAAGGCCGTCGTCGCCGATGCGGCGCAGTTGAATGTCGCAAAGATCACCGACGAAGCCACCGCCAGACTCCGGGGGCACGATCAGGAGCTTCAGGCTTTGGCGAGCAAACTCGAGTCCACCTCTGCCGAACTTCAGCAGCGCGGCACCGCGATCCAGACCCAGCTCGACCAATTGACGACAAATCTGAAGGACATCGAGACCTATATGGAAAGCTACGCGCGTCCTCTGGCGTGGGTTGCCCTCGAACCCAAGGAACTCGTGATCTTCTATCCCGTCTTCCTCACTGCGTTGGTGGTCGTCGTTGGATTTCGCTATATGAATCTACAGCAGCGCTCCGAGGCGCTCGCCCAATCCTACAGCGAACTCGGAGTGGCGTCACCCATTCTCGCACTGAGTTTTCCCGAGCTGTCGTCCCACGCAGCCGTAGTACCCATCGCCTCGCTCCATGCATCGCAACGGCTGCTTACGTTCGCCTGGATCATTCCCGCCGGACTCGCCGCACTGAGTTTTGTCTGGGTGCTCACCAGCCAAAGCCTCAGCGGAGAGGCGCCCCGGATCCTCTATTTGAGTTCAGCCGCCGTGCTGGTGGTGGCCGGTGTATTTCTGCTTCGCGGCCACCGCTCGACGCCGCACCCTACTCATCCCGCCCCGTCGCCGTGATGATTACCGTCGAGGTCAGGATCTCTCCCTGATACCTGTAAGCCCTTCCAAGGTCTGTGAAAGATCGATCAATCTAGACTTTAACTCATGCCCACCAGCCCACTCGCTCATCATATTTTCATCGATTTCGAAAACGTCCCCTCCGTCGATCTCGGCGGCTTGCAGGACAACCTGGTAAAGGTCACGCTTTTGCTGGGCGAAAAACAAAAGCGCCTCGAAACCACGCTCGTGGAGCAACTGCTCCAACACGCCGCCAATGTACATTTCGTGCGTCTGCATTCCTCCGGAAAAAACGCCCTCGATTTCACGCTCGCGTACTACGTCGGCCGCGCCGCCGCCACAGACGCCAACGCCCATTTCCACATCATTTCGCGCGACAAGGGCTTCGATCCGTTGATCGAACATCTGCGGAACAATCAGGTGAAAGCCTCCCGGCATGACGCCTTCGAGAATCTTCCTTTCCTAAAGAAGCTCGCGTCGCGCCCGAGTGAGAGCAACCGCATCAATGATGCGATCGATCGCCTCCGGATGCACTCTATGAATCGTCCAAAACGGCGCACTACGCTACTCTCGCATCTGCGGGCCGGTTTCCAACTCACCGATCAGGACGCCGAGGCCTTGGTCAACGAGCTACGTCTCCGTCAATATATCGTGATCGATGCCAAGGGCGCCGTCACCTATCAACTTCCGCCGACCGACCGCTGACCTTTCCACCCGCCGTGCACTACGCCCCCCGACCCTACATCCTCGTGCGAAACCACGCCACCAGCAGCGCGACCAGCACGAGTAACAGGCCGATCAGTTCACTGACGCGTCGGACCCAGAGATGCAGCAGCGGCTTCATAGTATGACCATCAGACAATTTTAAATCGTTCCGAATAGACCCGGCGCCAGTCGACTCCGAGTTTGCTCAGTGAAACCTCAGCGATGTCCATTAAGGGCCCGGGGCCGCAAATAAAATACTCGAACGTGTTCGGATTCGGCGGCAAATAGCGGGCCACCATTTCCTCAGTCAGCAATCCGCTTTCACCGGTCCAGCCGTCGGGCGGTTCGGAGATCACGTGCACGACTTGCAGCGTGAGTTGAGTTTCGAGTTCCGCGATCTCGTCCCGAAACGCAATATCGTCCCAGTCCGTATTCGCGTAAATCAATACGGCCGGATGCGTACTCCGATCTTTTTTCATCGTTCGGAGAAGGCTGATCGCCGGGGTTACTCCGATCCCGCCGACGATTATAAACATCCCCCGGGTCGGGTGTGGATCGCGGGTAAATCCGCCCAAGGGTCCTTCGAGGTACGCGCGGTTTCCGACCTTCAGGTCCTTCCAGGTCGAGGTGAAATCGCCCAGCGCCTTGGCCGCAAACTGCACGTGGCGGTCGTTGGCCGCGCTCACGAACGAGAACGGATGCTGCTGCAACGCAAACGGCGTCGATCGGAGCGTAATCCACGCAAATTGTCCCGCCTGATACTTCAGACCCGCATGACCCTCCGGCTCCACGGTGAGTACCGTGACATCCCCCGGTTGCGACTCAACCGCCGTGATGCGATAACGCCGTTTCCGGGCCCGATACGGACGCACGACGCGGGAGTGTACCACGAGATACATCGCCGTGGCCGCATAGCCCGCCCAGAGAACCTTTTTCCACAGGGGATCGAGATAATGCCCAACCTGGATTCCGTGTACGACGCCCGTGAATACGATGGAGAGGGCTAGCAGGCCGTGAACCAAGCGCCACCATTCGTAGGTCAAACGGAAGCTCTCCCGCCACAACGTCGTCACGATCAACCCCGTGATGGCGAGGGTCACATAGGTCAGGGCCACCGCCCGGAGAAAGTTTACCCGCGGGTCAAAATATAATATGAATTCCCGTTCCGCGAGAATGAGGACCACAGGGTGCAAGAGGACAAAAACAAATCCCACGATTCCCAACTGGCGATGCAGCTGAATCACATTGTCGGTACCAAACGAAGGCACGACCTTCGCGAAGCGGCCGGAAAATAGAAACTGGATACACATCAGGCCCATGCCAATGAATCCGAGCGCGACGCCAGCCTCGATCGCGAGCGTACGGGCGGCCGGCGCAGGAGGCAGCAGCCCAAGACCCAGCGGCACGAGCGCCAGCGCGAACGCGACTCCGAGCCACGTCACGGCGGCGCTTACGCGGTACTTGGGTGCTCGTTCGGCCGCCATCATGTCACAGGGTGTGAGTACGCCTACTCGAGCCGGCATCGGCCGGATCAGACGCTGTCATCGATTGATCGCCGTGACGGCAGCCGGCTTCCGCGACGCACACGACCGCTATTCCTTCGAGATTCGGCCGAGCAGGACGCCGGCGACCAGGCCAATCCCGAAAACCGTCCCGAGCGACTGATAGGGATTGGCGCGAATGGCGACATCTGCCGTCCTCGCGCCGCTCGCGACCTTCCGTCGCGCATCGTCGTAGACATTCCCCAGTTCGTCCTGCGCGGTGCGGAACCGCTGCCGCAAGCCCGCGATGGCGTTCTCGGAATGGCGCGACAACTTATCACTGCGTAGGATCTCCTCCGCTTCGGAGATCAGGTTCCGAATGTCACGCGCGATCTCTTCGGTCTTTTTCGAAAATGTACCGGTTTGGAATTTCATCGTACGTCTACCTTACGCAAAACGTTGAAGTTCGCAAACGGGGCCAACAACCCATACGAGCGGCGATTTTGGCGCACCCCCATGGAGTTGCGAATGGGACCCGCTTACGGCTCGAAACCGAATCGACGGCGTTCTTCGTCCTCCGATTCGATATTGAGCGAGGGGCACCAGATCAGCCGGCCGGCGGAACTCCCAAGCCGCCTTGCTCCCGCTGTTCGAACCAATCACGCGCATGGACTTCAGCGTCTCAACTCCGGGGTCGTTGACGTGAGCCTCCCAACGCCATTGGGTCGGCCGACGCCAAGCACGCGAGAACGCGAAAGTACGTTTCTTCACGCTACCAATTTCCTGTGCCACCTCTCGCAAGAGTGAACACCGCAGACAGATTTGGCTCGCGCTCATGACCGCTCCGGCGATTTAGGTTGGGTGCACCCCGACGGCCTTCCCGCCCCGACTCGCCACCCTTTTCGGCGCACTCGGATCTGTTTCAACTTCCCCCTTCTACTCGATGACACCCTTTTCGTTGCTCGTCCCGATTATAGACACGTTTGCCGGCGCGTCGCCGATCATCGCGGCGTTAGACGTGGGAACCCTCTCCCTGCTCGCCACCCTGCCCATCGTGGTGGTGGGCGTACTGCTCGTTGGACTACGCTGGCCGGCGAGTCGGGCCATGCCGGTGTCCTATCTGGTGGCGGCGGGGCTGGCACTCTTCGTGTGGCAGGTTTCTCTCGCCAAGGTCGCTGCCGCCACCGTCAACGGGCTCGTGGTCGCGGCCACCCTGCTCTATATCATTTTTGGCGCCATTCTTCTGCTCAACACCCTGCAGGAAAGCGGCGCGATGCGGTCCATTCGCCAGGGTTTCACCGGAATCACGCAGGATCGACGTATCCAGGTTATCATTATTGCGTGGTTGTTCGGGTCTTTCATTGAAGGGGCGGCGGGTTTCGGCACGCCGGCCGCCGTGGCGGTTCCGCTGCTTGTCGGGTTGGGCTTTCCCGGCATGGCGGCCGTGCTCGCAGGCATGATCATCCAGAGCACCCCGGTTTCCTTCGGTGCCGTCGGCACTCCCATTCTGGTCGGAGTCAACAGCGGCCTGACGGGCGACCCCGGCGTGCTCGCCTACGCGCAGGCCCACGCCGCCGACTGGCATGGCTTTCTCCGCTTGATCGGCGGGCGCGTCGCCATCCTTCACGGCGTAACCGGAGTGGTCATACCGTTGTTTGTCGTTGCGTTGATGACACGGTTCTTTGGCAGGAACCGCTCGTTTTCCGAAGGCCTCGCGGTCTGGAAGTTCGCGCTCTTTGCCGCCCTCGCGATGATCGTGCCGTATGTGGCCATCGCTCATCTGCTCGGGCCGGAATTCCCCACCATGGTGGGGGCTCTCGTCGGACTGGCGATCGTCGTCACCGCGGCCAAAGCCGGCTGGTTGATGCCGGATCGCACCCAACCTTGGGACTTCGACCGAAAGGAAAACTGGGACCCCGAATGGACCGGCTCGGTCGAGATCCGCAACATCGTTCACAAGGATGGTGAAATGGGCCTGCTGAAGGCATGGCTACCGTACATTCTCGTGGCCGGCATCCTCGTGCTCTCGCGTCTCCGGGAGCTGCCGTTTTTTGAAACCTGGTTCGGCCCGACCCGCAAATCCCTCGGCGCCCTGATTCGTTCCTGGAGCATGAGCATTCCGAACATTTTCGGCTCTGGAATCACCGCGCGGGTGGAACCGCTTTATCTCCCAGGAACGGTTTTCATTCTCGTCGCAGTCATCACCTGGTATCTGCACCAGATGAGCGGAGCCGCGTTTGCCCGGGCCTGTCGCTACTCCGGCCGGACCATCGTCAGCGCCTCCGTCGCACTCGTGTTCACCGTCCCGATGGTCCAGGTGTTTATCAACAGCGATGGCGGCGCCGCCGGCTACGGAAAAATGCCCATCGCGCTCGCGGAAGGCGTCGCGGCCCTGACCGGTTCCGCGTGGCCTATCTTTGCGCCGTTCATCGGCGGATTCGGCGCCTTTGTCGCCGGCAGCAATACCGTGAGCAACATGATGTTCTCGTTGTTCCAATTCGACATGGGCACCCGCATCGGCGCCGACCCTTCCTGGGTCGTCGCGCTGCAAGCCGTGGGTGGGGCGGCGGGCAATATCATCTGCGTGCATAACGTGGTCGCGGCCGCCGCCGTCGTTGGCCTCGTGGGTCGCGAAGGTGCCGTGATCCGCAAGACGCTCCTCCCTTTTGCCTACTATGCCCTCATGGCCGGATCGCTCGGCTACGCAATCATCTCGTATCAGACTCATGGATTCATGAACGCCGGCACCTTCATCGTCGCCGCGCTGACGATCACGATCATCACCGTGATCGCCCGTTATGGCCGCATGCCCGCTTCGCCGGTGGTGGCGGCCCAGCCCGCCACCCGTGCCTCGTCCGATCACACTCCGTCACGGAAGCCCTGATCGCACTCGCTCCCCGCCTCTTCATGACGCTCCCCTTGCGTTGTTCGGTTCAGCGCCTCGCATCACTGCTCCTCCTGTTCGCCGCGCCGCTCCCATCGTTCGGCGCGCCGGCGCCCAGTCCGGCATTGAACGACCGTAATGTTGTTCTGGTTACGCTGGACGGTCTGCGCTGGCAGGAGGTCTTTCGCGGTCCCGAGGACGCGATGATCAACGTCGAATTCGGCGGCATCGCGGCCAACGCCGTAAACAAGGTCCGGGAGTCCGTGCGCGGCCCCGACCGCGAATCCCGCCGCCAGGACCTGATGCCGTTCATCTGGGGAGACATTGTTCCCAAGGGCCAGATTTTCGGTAATCGCGACCAGGGCAGCCGCATGAATGTCGCCAATGCCGAATGGTTCTCCTACCCGGGCTATAATGAGATTCTCTGCGGGTTTCCCGACCCTCTGGTCACATCCAACGCCCCGATCCCGAATCGCAATGTCACGGTGCTCGAGTGGCTGAATGGACGCGGTCCGCTGGCGGGACGCGTCACCGCCGCAGCCACGTGGCACGTGTTTCCCGCCATCATCAATGTCGGCCGGAGCCGCCTGCCCGTCTGGGTTTCCACTCAGAACCCCTCGCTCGCCGCGCGCTCACCGCGCTTCGCGGAGATCGACCGCTGGATGCGCGACGTTCCCATCAAGGCCAGTGACGAGCATTACGATGCTTTTGGCTTCCACGCCGCCCTGACGATGATCGATGAGTTCCGCCCGCGCGTCCTTTATATTGCGCTCGGCGAAGCCGACACCAACGCGCACCGCCGCCGTTATGATGCCTATCTCGAGTCTATTACCCGCAGCGATCGCTTCCTGCGCGAACTGTGGGAGAAATTGCAGTCGATCGAGCAGTACCGCGACAACACCACGCTGATCATCACCACGGATCACGGCCGCGGACACCAACCGAAGGACTGGATCAACCATAACAAGAAAACACCCGGCTCCGACGAGACCTGGCTCGCCATCATCGGCCCCGACATCCCGGCACGAGGACAGCGGACGGATCATCCCGCAGTCTTTTCCGCGCAAGTGGCGGCCACCGTGGCCGCGGCCGTCGGTGAAGACTTCGCCGCGGCAGTGCCTCGCGCTGCAGCAGCGCTTCCGATCCGCTGAACAGTACTACATCGGGCCGAGGGCGGAAATCAGAGAAGTGATACAGACATTCCTGTTTGTTCCGAGAGTCGGCGCCTGAAGACAGGCGGCTCAAGCCGGGTAAAGCCAGGCCGCCACCGCCGATCAGAGTTCGACGACGCGATTGGTCTGCGCTGATTCGGTCGCCGCGAGCGCGATGCGTTGCGCCGCGATGCCGTCAGCGACGGTGATTGGCGGCGGGAGACCGCGTTTCAAGTTCTGAACGAAGTCCTGGAGCTGGACAATATAAGCGTTCTCGAAACGCTCATAGAATCCCGGCACGGTGTCGTGGGCGATCGAGCCGTTCTTCATCACCAAGATCGGAGTCTCACGATCATAACCGATCTGGATGGTGCCTTCGGTGCCAAGGATCTCGGTGTGAATTCCGTATCCATAAACACCATTCCGGCTGAGACTCACCACGCCGATGCAGCCATTGGCAAAACGCAGATTCGTGATCGCGTTATCCCAATCGCCAATGCCCTCCATTTCCGGATACGCCAACACGCCACCCGTGCTATAGACACTCGCCACGTCGCCCATGAACCAGCGGGCCAGATCGAAGTCATGAATTCCCATGTCGATGAAGAGACCGCCACTGTTCTCAGGCCGGAGATAATCCACGCTGGGACGCTCCTTGTCCTTCGACGTGGATTTGAAGACACACGGCTTCCCAATCGCGCCGGCGTCGATCTTCTTTTTCGCGGCGGCGTAACCGGCGTCAAAGCGACGCATGAAACCCAGTTGGAAAAACACTCCGCTGCTCGCGACCGCTTCCTGCATGGCCTGCGCATCGGCGACGCCGAGCGAGAGCGGCTTCTCGCAGAAGATGGGCTTGCCCGCCCGCGCAGCCGCCACGACGACGTCCTTGTGGAGCTTGGTCGGAGTCATGACCACTACCGCATCGACCGCCGGATCGTTCACGAGGTCATGGAAATCCACATACGCCTTGGCGGCGCCGAATTCGTCGCGCGCCGCTTCCGCGGCCTCGCGGCGCACATCGGAAACAGCATACAGCGTCGCGCCGGGAACACGCGTGGCCAGATAACGCGCATAAGCGATGCCCATGCGGCCGGTGCCGACCAGGCCCATCCTCAACCGGGCCCTCCCGGGGGATGAAGGCGCGCGCTCAGCGGCGGCAGATGAGGATGCCGGCGTGGCCGGTAGGGAAGCTTCTGGGTTCGCAATCATTTGATGAGTTCGATCGAGACAGGACTAAAGGTTTCGATGGTTTCGCCCCGCAACAGCCGGGCCGCGTTCTCCACTGCGGTCGCGCCCATGCGGGCCGGAAACTGCGCCACGGTGGCGGCCATGGTTCCATTTTGAATCGCCGTGCGAGCCTCGGGCTGGGCGTCAAAGCCGACGACAAGAATCTTCCCACGCTTGCCCGCCGCGGCAATCGCCTCGGCCGCTCCGAGCGCCATCAAATCATTACAGGCAAACAACGCATCGATGGAGGGATTCGCCTGCAGGATGTTTTGAAAAACATTATAGCCTTGGTCGCGTTCCCAGTTCGCCGGCTGCGAGGCCACGACCTTGATGCCCGGAGCCTTCGCCACTGCCTCTTTGAAACCACGCAGACGGGCGTCGCCCGTTTCGTGTCCGGCAATGCCTTCGAGCACTGCGACATTCCCCTTGCCGCCCAGTTTCTCGACAATGAAGGCGCCCGCCAACCGGCCACCGTCAAAATTATCCGACCCAATGAACGTCGCAATCTTGCCGCCGGCCGCCGCCAGCGCCTGCTCATCCGCCCGCGTATCAACAATCAATACGGGAATATTGGCGCGGTTCGCTTTGACGATTACCGGCACAATCTCGCGCGAACCACTCGGCGCAATGCAGAGCGCGTCGACCTTTCGCTCGATCAGGTTTTCAATGATCTGCATCTGACGCTCGACATCGACTTCGCGGTCCGCCGCTTGCACGATGAGGTTCACGCCCGCCTTTTTCGCCGCCTCTTCAGCGCCGCGCTGCATCTCGATGAAGAAAGGGTTATTCAAGGTCTTCACGACCAGCGCGACGGCCGGTTGGCCGGCGACGCCGGCACCACCTCCGGCCGCGGGATCGCCGCGATTGCAGCCGGAAAAAACCAGGGCGCAGGTCGCCAGCAGAAGAGAAACAGAGGGGATTTTCATTGGGGTAACGGAAACAATGATACGGTGCGCAGGAGCCAGGGATGACGGGACGACAGGAGATTATCGTTTGGGCCGCTTGAAGGTCATGTCCATGAGCACAGCGAGAATGATCACTGCACCAATCACGAGTTGTTGCACAAACGATGATACGCCGAGCAGGTTCAGCCCGTTCCGCAGCACGCCCATGATCAACGCGCCGATGAGCGTGCCTACGACGCTCCCCTGCCCGCCCATGAGGCTGGTACCGCCGATGACCGTCGCTGCAATCGCATCGAGTTCATAACTGATTCCGGCTATCGGCTGGGCGGAATTCAAGCGCGCGGTCAACACGACGGCGGCCAGCCCGCTCAACAACCCCGACGCGCCATAAACCAGAGTCTTGTAACGTCGCACCGGCACGCCGGAAAGCAGCGCCGCCTCCTCGTTGCCACCAATCGCAAACACATACCGTCCAAACGGCGTGCGCCGCAAAACGAAATGCGCGACCGCGTAAACCGCGATCATGAGCAGGATGGGAACGGGGATCCACGCCACCTCGCCCGTGGCCAGCCAGCGAAACCCTTCGCCAAAACCGGAGATGGGACGACCGTCACTATAGAGCAGCGCTCCGCCGCGTGCCACGCTCATCATTCCCAAGGTCGCAATAAAGGGCGGAAGCCGGCCGAAACTTATCAAGACTCCATTGATCAGTCCGCAGAGCGAGCCCGCCCCCAGGCCGGCCAACACCGCGATCGGCACCGGCACCGCCCGCGCCAGCACGCTTGCCATCACCACCCCGGAAAACGCCACGATCGATCCCACCGAGAGATCAATGCCTCCATTGATGATCACAAAGGTCAGTCCCACCGCGATGATCGCGTTGATCGATGTCTGCTGCGCGATATTGAGCAGATTCGAGACCGTCAGGAAATGGGGCGTCAGTATCCACAAAACCAGACACAATCCGATGAGCCCGCCGAAGGTGCCGAGCTGCCGGGCGGAATGCGCAAACAACCGCGGCCAGCGCGAACCCGCCGCGGTCCCGGAGCGTGTCACCGCCGGCTGCACTCCGCCTGCGGAGGCGCCAGGCGACGGCGCCCGATCAGAGGCGTCGTCGCGCGTTGCAGGTTGATCCGGTTTACTCATCGTGCGTCAGTTCTTCCCAAGGGCCGCCGCCAACAATTTTTCCTGCGTCGCTTCTGCCGCGGTAAACTCCCCCGCGATCCGTCCACCGTTCATCACCAGGATACGATCACTCAAACCTATAATCTCCGGCAGCTCCGATGAGATCATCAGGATCGCCGCCCCGCGCGCCGCGAGTTGATTGATCAGTTGATAAATCTCCACCTTCGACCCCACGTCGATCCCACGCGTTGGCTCATCAAAAATCAGGATGTCCGCCTCGGTGCAGAGCCATTTGGCCAGAACCACCTTCTGCTGATTCCCACCGCTCAAATTCATGACGCGTTGGTGCGGCCCGGGCGTCTTGATGCGCAACTCCGCAATCCGCTGGGCCGTCATCTCCGTTTCCCGAGCCGGCTGCGTGCAGCCCGCCCGCGCCAGCCGGCTCACGCTCGGCAGGCAGATATTTTCCTGGACCGACAGTACCAACACCAGTCCCTGCTGCTTCCGGTCTTCGGTGAGAAAACCAAACCCCAACGCGATCGCATCCCGCGGCGATCGAATCGCGCAGGGTTTCCCGTGCACGAAAATTTGGCCGCCATCAATCCGGTCCGCCCCAAATATCGCCCGCGCCAATTCCGTTCGCCCCGAGCCCATCAACCCGGCCAGCCCGACCACTTCGCCCCGGCGCAGCGACAAACTCACGTCGTGCAGCACCCCGTTTCGGCGCAGCGCTTCCACCCGAAGAATCTCCTCGCCGATTGCCGCCTCCCGCTTCGGAAAATGCTCAGTCAGATCGCGCCCCACCATCAGCCGTACAAGCGCCGTCATCGTGGTCTCGCCGATCGCTCGCGTGCCCACGTGGCGCCCGTCGCGCAATACCGTCACCCGATCGCCAATCGCAAACAGCTCCTCCATCCGGTGCGAAATATATACGATCGCCACGCCGCGCTCCTTCAACCTCCGGATCGCATCAAACAACTCCGTGATCTCCTGCGTCGTGAGCGCCGACGTCGGCTCATCCATAATCAAGACGCGCGCGTTCAAACTCAGCGCCTTCGCCACCTCGACCATTTGTTGCTGCGCCACACTGAGACGGCTGACGCGCTCCGTCGCCGCGAGCGCCACCCCAAGATCGTCCAGTTGCTGCTGCGCCTCGCGTACCAACCTCCGCTGATCGATCACGCCCGGAAAGAGCTTTGGCTCGCGCCCCAGCAGAATGTTTTCCGCAGCGGTGAGATGCGGGACCAGGTTGAACTCTTGATAGATGATTCCGATGCCGAGCTCCTGGGCGTGACGCGGCCCGGTGAGTTCCACCGGCACGCCTTCGAACACAATGTCGCCGGAATCGCGCGCCACGGCACCACTGATGATCTTCATCAAAGTCGACTTGCCGGCCCCGTTTTCTCCGAGGAGCACATGCACTTCGCCGGCCTGCAGATCGAGGTCGACCCCATCGAGCGCGATCACGCCCGGGAACGCTTTGCGAATGTCACGCAGCGAAAGGACGGGACTCGGCGCATTCATACCACGGCAGTTCTGTCGTCGGGTTAAAACAATACTTTGCCCTGGCTAAACGGGGGCGCGACCAAGCCAAGGATGTGCGCCAGCGTGGGCGCGATATCATCAATTCCCACGCGATCCGTATACAAACCGGGCTTCACCCCACGGCCATACCATAACAACGGCACGTGGACATCATAGGCGTAAGGCGTGCCATGATTCGTCCCGGACTTACGATCCACCCAGAACGGTTTCATATGATAATAAACA
>JBBQEG010000083.1:0-16416 GCA_038320495.1 Opitutales bacterium
ACTTGTCACCGAGATCCGCCGATGGAGCCATGCCCATGCCGCCGATGATGCCGGCACCGAGATCGGAGAGGATGTCACCGAACATGTTTTCCGTCACCATGACATCGAACGTATCCGGCCGCTGCACGAGGAAGAGGGCCATGGCATCGACATAGATGCGCTCGGTGCGGACGTCTGGAAACTCGCGGGCGACCTCGTCGAACACCTTGCGGAAAAACGCCATCGATGGGAGCACGTTGGCCTTGTCGACGAGCGTGCAATGGTGGCGACGCGTGCGCGCGAGTTCGAACGCCGCGCGGCAGATGCGCTCGGCGCCGTGTCGCGTGATCTTCAACGTGTCGGTTTCAAAATCGCGGCCGGCGGGGCGTGGTGTGAGGCGTTCGACAAAGAGTCCCTCGCAGTTTTCGCGGATGATCACGAAGTCGATTGTGCGGCCGGGGCCGGTGTCGGCGTAGCCGTGGAGTGGCGAATGCGAGGGATGATAGAGACGAATGGGGCGAACGCCGTTATAGAGATCGAGTTGCTCCCGAAGATCGATTTGCGGCGTCATTTCCACGCCGGTCGGCCAACGGACGGACGGCAGGCCCATCGCGCCGAGAAGGATGGCGTCGGCGTCCTTGATTTTCTCGAGCGTGGCCGGCGGGAGTGGATCGCCCGACTTCAGGTATTCGCCGGCACCGACGGAGTGTTCGACGAAGTCGAAGCGGGCCCCGGAGACAACGGCTTCAATGGCGCGAAGCACCTTAATGCCTTGGGCGACGACCTCGGGTCCGATGCCATCACCGCGGAGGACCGCAATCTTGAAAGTCTGGCTCATGTCGGATGACAATATAGCAGGAGCTCAGCGCGGTGAGGAGGAGTTATTCCACATTAAAACTGAGAAATTGCGTCGCCGTGAAGAACATCGGGCTTTTGGCTGCAGCAGATGAAGCCGACGCCCAAAGTCGCCCTGCTGATCGAAACGTCGAACAGCTATGCGCGCGAATTGCTGCAGGGGGTGAGGTCGTGGGTGCGGGAGCACGAAGCGTGGACGATCCGGCTGACCGAGCAGGGGCGAGGGGCGGCGGTACCGGCCTGGTTGCAGGGCTGGGATGGCAACGGGGTGATTGCCCGGGTGGAGAACTCGCGCATCGCGCAGCAATTGCGAGCGACGGGGCTGCCGGTAATCGACGTGAGTGCGGCATTGCCAAGACTGGTGTTTCCGCGCGTGGCGACGGACGCGGAGGGAGCGGCGCAACTGGCGGCGACGCACTTAATCGAGCGAGGCTTGCGGCATTTCGCCTACTGTGGTGACGCGCGGTTTCACTGGGCGCGACGTCGCGGCGAGGCGTTTGCGGCGGCGACCCGGGTGGTCGGTGGGCGTTGCGCGCTGTTTTCCCCACCGCCGGGTGCGGTGGACGACGAGGTGGAGGCGATTGCGAGCTGGCTGCAGACGTTACCGAAGCCTGTCGGCGTTCTGGCGTGTCTCGACTTGCGTGGACAACACGTGCTGGCGGCGTGTCGGCAGTCCGGGCTGAAAGTCCCGGACGAAGTTGCAGTGATCGGCGTGCACAACGACGAGCTGCTCTGCGAACTTTGCGATCCGCCGTTGTCGAGTGTGATTCCCAATGCGCCGCGCGCGGGCTACGAAGCGGCGGGTTTGCTTGCGCGGGCGATGGCGGGAAAAAAGCTAGCGCTGAAACTGCACGAGATCGCGCCGCTCGGAGTCGTCTCGCGGCAATCGACGGACGTCGCTGCCGTGGGAGATCTCCGGGTGGCCGAGGCACTGCGAATCATGCGCGAGCGGGCTGGTACCGGCGCCAATGTGGGCGATATCCTACGAGTGGTGCCGATGGCACGCACCGCGCTGGAGCGCCGGTTCAAGGAAGCGCTCGGGACAACGCCGCATGCTTATCTGAGAAAGCTCCGGATCGAGCGCGTGCAGCAATTGCTGGTGGGCACCAGCTTGCCCGTGGGGGAAATCGCGGTCGCGACCGGATTCGAACACACCGAGTATCTTAGCGTGATGTTTCGCCGCGAGTGCGGGATGGGGCCGCGGGAGTATCGCGCGCGGCATCGGGCGAAGCTCTGAAAGACCCGCCGCGGAGGCATCGCAGGTTTGGGCGGGAGGTGATGCGCTCGGAGGAGTGCATGCGGCCGTGGAGCTTGATTACATAAGCGGCCACGGAGGTGAATCCAGTGGGCGAGGATCTCCACGGATCCTCTCCCGCCGGCCTTACTATAACGACCCGACGCGCTCCAAAAATTTCATCCAGAAACACCTCGATCGTATGATCGTTGGAATCAGAAGTCGACTTTCGCGCTGAGATTCCAAGTGCGCGGGCTACGGATAAAGATAATGGAGGGTTCGCCGATCGAAGGGAGTGGGGCTTCCGGTGCGACCTTGATCAGGGAATAGCGTCGGACCTCTGGGCCGGAGACATTCAAGAGATTGTCCACGTTGAGTTGGAGTGAGAGCTTGGTATTCCGACCAAAGAACGTGGAACGGGTTGAGTACCGAAGCATGCCGCTCCAGTTGATTTGACCCGACCCATAGACGGGGATCGTGTCGAGGATCAGGTTGGGTTTGGCGGGATCAATAATTTGGTAGCCAGCCACGGCGCGGGCGGACGCGTAGCGCATACCGAGGCCGGTGGTCCAACCTTTGAAGCGCCCCGGCAGATCGTAGCTGCCGTTGAAATTGGCGCGGTATTTTGAGCTGGCGAAACCGCTGTTGCTCGCCGCGATTTGTTCCGCGGTATATTGGTCAATTGCGGCGACGTTTTCGTCGATGGTCATCCTCGTTTTGCCGGCGACCCGGGTCAGGCTGCCGATGTTGGCGCTCGGATTTTGGCTCTTAAGGTCGGAGATATAGTTCTTGAGCTGGAAAAAGGCTTCCTGGGTGAAAGCCATTTCGTTTTCTCGCTCCGTCTCGGTAATCGAAAAGGTCGCCCGCAGGCGCAACCCCTTGAAGGGATTGGCCATCAGGCGTGCTTCGTAGCCGGTGCTAGCCCTGTCGCCGATGTCAGCGTCGGACAGCCAAACCGGCCGGATGGCGGGATACTTGGCAATAATCGCGTTAACCGCTGTCGTGTCGCTGGTGTTAAGAATCTGCGGACCCGTGTCGGGTGCATTGAGGGTTTCGAAGATAGCATCCCAAGCCCAGGGAGTGGTCCCGTCCGTTTTAACTGAGAGACCGTAACGGGCCGATGATCCGACGGTGGCCGTATCGTAATAGCCGACATCGAGGGAGACTTTGCCCTCGAACAACGCAAACTTGAGACCGACATCAAGACCCTCGCCTTCCTGGTTGGGGCCCTTGAGACCGTCAGGGCCGAACTTCCAAGCGGCGATCGGGCTGATGGCACTACTCGCATTCCCGTAGAGCGAGATCCAGTTGGTTACGTGTAAAACAGCCCCGACGCTCTTGGTACCGCCGGTCAGGATGGTTTTGCTGATCACGCTCTCCTCGTCGATCACACTGAGCCCGTTGGAGGTTTCATACCCCGGAGGTTTGATTAGACGAGGCAGGTATTGATAGGAAACCTGCTCATCCCAGCGGAAGCCGGCCGTGGTGACGAGACGGCGGTTGAACCAGAAGCTCTGGGCGGCGATCAGTCCTGAACGGTCACGATAATCGTTGCGCGCAGGGCCGTTCGCCACCCAGCCGCTGGTCTGAAGCCCCTTGGTGGGATGCCGCCACGAAAGATTCTGGGAGTCCTTCCAAGGAACATTGGTGAGGCTGCCGGTATTGTCGGGCGAGACATAAGAACGCCGGATAACGGCATTCGCGACCGCGGTGGGATTATTGTTAAACGGAGCATTGATCCACATCTCGTCATACGCGATGGAGGGCGTGCTATATTCCGAGTAGGAGGCATTGCCGACGAGGTTGTGGGAGCCGAGCCACTTGCCGGCGTCAAACTGCCAGACCAGGGAGCCTTGGACGACATCACGGCTGCTCTCCTGCTGCCGACGACGCCACCGACCATCCATATACCATTGTCCGGCATTCGGATTAATGATCTGGCCGGTGCTGCTGGTTTGAAAGGTTCGTCCGCTCAAATTGACGAGCTCGCTGGCGTTGTTGATAATGGCGTTGGGATCGGCCGAAAGGGCGGACGCGCCGCCGCCTGTGCCACGAAAAGATTGATAGGTAACGGCATCCCCCCCTTCGCGACTGAGAGAGAGATTCGCGAAAAGGTTCCTGGTCACTTTTTGATCGATACTCAACGCCAGCACGTGCCGGTTAATTTCCTTCAGTCCGCCGGGTCCCGACGGGTTTACAGTGTAGGGTACGAGGGCATCGTTCTGAACGAGCCGGTTGGTGCCGTTGGAACGGAGAGTGTTCTTCGCGTTAATCATGTAGGGCTGGTTACCTCCGATATAGATCGGAGACTCACCGGTGCCCAAATTGCTCACGCCCGAAGTCGCGTAGGAAGCGAACAGCGCATTACGGGCGGCGACCGTCAGGGTGTCCCAGTTGGTCGGGACAGTGATGGTTTGTGAACCTGTTTCCAGCCACGTGGTGATGCGCTCATGGACGGGGCGGGGGTCGGAGACGAGACCGGTGGAGTGATCGCGCTCATATTCGAGGTTGATCTCGGTGTTGATGAAAGGCCGCGCCTTAACGGCGAGCTGAACGCCATCAATGTCGCTGTCGGAGTAGTCCCGGTATCCCTTGCCGCGACTGCCGATCGCATTGACGCGTAGAGCCAGTTTTTTCGGGACCAGAACCTTGTTGGTGTCAATGGTTGCACGCAGGCTGCCATAGTTATCGGTGCGGAAATCAAAAGTCGTGGCGTCGTGGAATAGTTTGGCGCGTTTGGTGGTGACATTGGCGACGCCGCCCGCGCTGCCGACGCCGAAAAGAATGGCGTTGGGGCCGCTGGAGTTGTCGATCCGTTCGATGGTATAGAATTCGGGACGAAAATCCGTGGAGAGGAAATTTCGGGCGAGACGGCCGCCCTGACCACGGATACTGAAATTCATCCCTTGGTTGGCACCGGGGAACGCAGTATTAGTTCCTTCGTCACCCGTAGAATTGTCTTCGAAGTTGGCCGAGTAGCTCAGGGCTTCGTCCAGAGTGATGGCCCCGACGTCGTCGAGGAACTCCTTGGTGAGTACGTCCAATACGCCGGGGGTGTCCTTGAGGCTCGAGTTCATGCGACTACCGGCGAGAGTATTTTGAGCGCGCCAACCGGTGTCTAATGAGGCGTTTACGGCGAAGGGGCTTAGTTCAACGACTTCGCTTGATGCCGCTGGCGGGTTGGAATCGCCGGGGGGAACGCTTTGGGCCGGCAGATCGCCAGCGAGCAGAAGTAGCGAGACCAACGTCCAAAGCGGTCCATGGGCGGGTTGGAGTTGGGGGGTATTCATCAATTCGTTAGGTTGGTGGTGGGATAAATCAGGAACGTTGTCCGTACCCGAGGTGGAAACCAAGAGGACGAACGTGAGGGGAGGGGCGACGCGCAATAAATGAGTGGCGGGGAGTAACGAGCGGGTTGAGATTAGCTGAGCGGGCGGCGATTTTTCCATTGGACATATCGCTATAAGTTTGTGCTTTTCCATCCAATGGCCCGAACCCCCCGCTGCGTTCCCACGTTTGCCGCGAGTTGAGGAGGTAACACGCGCGCGCTGGCCTTAGCCGGTTTGGCCCCTCATTTTACGCTCCGCTTTTTCTGGAACGCCACGTTCCCCCGCGCCGGTCAACCCACCTCTGATGCCGACCACACTCAACGAGACGGTCCTAAAGAAACTCTATGGCCCCGGCGGATTCTCCGAGAATTTTTCGGCGAATTCAGTGGCCCAGTTGGTGAATCCGGTCTTCGCGATCGCGCTCGGAGTAAACCCGGCCAAAACTGTCCAACTCGGGTGTCGCCTTTGTGTCGGGGTTCATCCTGCTCGCGGTAGGGTGGGTTCCGGAGCTCGCTGCCACCCAGGCGGCCGGCACGTTTCAAGCAATGCGATGGACCTTCTCGCTGGGCCCGGTGCTCCTGGCCCTCTCTACGTGCGTTCTGTTGCGGTTTTATCGTTTGGACGAAGTGCGTCACGGTCTGAGGATGCCGGCGCGGTCGCGATGGAACGCGCGGGTTAGGCTGGGACATAAGGGGGGATCCGGAAAAGCACATGAGCTAATCGACTCATCCATTGTTTAACGAAGAAGGCATAGGATAAGGTTCCCTCGCTTTCAATAACCCCCTTCAGTCGCTCTGCCCGCGACTTTCCATTAATAATGCGTGTGCGTCATTTTGTCTCCGGCCTCCGCCGGGATCGAGTGATCGCTCTATTACGCTCACGAACCACACCTTTTGTATTATACCGCCATGCCCCATCGAATTATATCTGCGATTTGCCTACTCGGACTTGTATTTAGTCCCTCTCAGTCCGTGTCGGCCGAAACCGTCCCGCGACGCGCGACCGAACTCGTGTATTTCAATGAAGTGCAACTGTCGCAGTCGAAGGCCGCGATCGCTTCCCGCGACCCGGCGTTTCTGGCGGCTTACCAGCAGGTGCTGGGCGAGAGTGATGCGCTGCTGGCGATGGATCCGGATCCCGTCGTCAACAAAACCATCGTTCCGCCCAGCGGTGATCTTCACGATTACATTTCGTATGCGCCGTATCGCTGGCCCGACGAAACGAAGGCGGATGGACTCCCTTGGACGGCGAGGGATGGCGTGGTCAATCCGGTGTCCCGCGGGCCGGACACGGACCGTATCCGGCTGGAAAATCTCCTCACGGCCGTGGAGAAGTTATCGTTCGCCTTCTACTTTTCCGGCGACGGCAAATATGCGGACAAGGTGTTGGAGTTGTTGAACGCGTGGTTCATTTCACCGGCCAGCCGCGTCAATCCCGACCTCAGATACGCCCAGTCCATTCCTGGCTTGCCGCCGGGAAACCCCGCCGGGTTCATTGAATGGTCGCGTTTTTCTCGGATCATCACCGCGGTTCAGTTACTGGACCAAGGAGGAGTGCTCCCTGCAGTCACGAAGGCTGGAATGGTCGCGTGGTTTGAGCACTACTTGGACTACCTTCTTACCAGCAAGCAGGGCGAAGCGACCAATGCGCTCCGACAAAACCATGCGAACTGGTACAACGTCCAAGTGGTGGGGCTGATGGTCTATCTCGGACGACGGGAGGAGGCGAAAGCGAAAGTGGAAGATGCCAGGACCAGCCGCATCGCAGTGCAGATCAGACCGAGCGGCCAGCAACCCTTGGAGACGGGCCGGACCCGGTCCGTGCACTACTCGACGATGAACCTGTGGGCGTTCGCCAATCTCACCTTCATGGGGCGAAAACTTGGCGTTGATTTGTGGGCCTTCGAATCCGAATCCGGGAGCAGTTTACCCCAAGCCTTCCGTTATCTTGAACCCTTTGCCCGACACGAGAAGCCCTGGCCCTTCCGGGAGATATCGCCCGGTGGAGCGGAAGCGGCGATCAAGGCCGGACTGCGACCCCTTTTCCGCAATACAGCGACTCTCCTGAACCTCCATGGGTTTGACTGGAGCTTGGACGAAGACGTGCGGCGAACCCCGCTTGAAGTGCTTCAGTATCCCGTTCCAAAGCCCTCCTCCCGGGGTTAGCCGGAGCATATTTCACCCTCTGGCGTGAACGCTCTACACGCTGTTTACGTCTATTAATACTTTGTCATTGCGAGACGACAAACCAAGTCCGAGCGCTTGGATGGAAAGGCCATGAACCCATCCTTGTCATGGCGAGACGCGTAGCGTCGTGGCTCCGGCTGGATCACCACACCCGGCGGAGCCGGGCTCGTGATGACAAATTAGCTGGAACGCCACGCTCTCGCTCCTCGGGCTCGCGATGACAAATCTGAGTGTGAAATATCCGCGTTAGGCGCGGGAGCGTGGGGCCGCCCGGATTTAGAACCCGTTTCAGTCGATCGCAGGGCGGGCGGGTGCGGGTCGTGGCAGGTCAGTCCTGCTTAGGGGTTGCCAGACAGATCCAAGCGGATCGAGCCGTGATTGTGGCGAGACAAGCGTGGTGACAAGCCCATGTGCCGCCGGAAGAGTTTGGAGAAGTGATAAGGATCGGAGATGCCGACGGCTTGGCCGATTTCGGCGATCGACTTGGTGGTGCTGAGCAGCAGTTCGTTGGCGGCCTGCAACTGGCGCTTGATCACGTAGTTTTTCGTGGAAGTCCCGAGATGAGTGCGAAAGAGTTTTAGTACGTGCGAGCAGCTGCGGCCGATGATTGCGGCCAAGTCAGTCACGGCGAGCGAACGCATATAGGCGGATTCGATGTGAGCGATCAGCCGGACCAGTTCCTCGGGATAACTCGGTTTTTCGGTCCCCTGAACGACCTGCAATCGGATGAGTTCGGCCAGGAGCAGGTGCCCGAGTTGGCGGGCTTCGGCCTCGTCGCTGCCGCGACTGCGCAGGAAGCGACGGATCGTGTAGTCCAGCAAGAGTGCGATGTCGTCGTTCGCACTGATTTTGAATTTCACGACGCCTTGCAGATCCGGCCAGTTTGCGTCGCGGCGGTCGGGCGAGTTGTAAGCAGTATCGCCTGCACGATGAGGCACGTTCGGAATCCAAGCCGAACCGGGGCGATAGTAGGGCACCAGATGAACGTGTCCCGTATACATGGGGTCTTTCCGGTCCGGGATGTAGCGGATGGTCCGATCCCAGGGTAAAATATAAAGATCGCCTGGGGCTAGCGTGCACTCTGTGCCATTCACGATGAAGCGTCCTTTGCCACTCTTGCACCAGAAGAAGGCGCGGCTTTGGACATGCGAGTTGGTGAAGATGCGGTCGCCGGAAAATTGGAGATAACCGGCGCGGCAGACGGCAGGGGCCAGGCCCTCGCTGTAGTTTTGACGCATGGGGTTGGCGATCTCGTGATCGGCAAGGGGCATCGTTGGGTGGGATCTAGACGACGGCCTTCTCCGGAAAGAAGATGCGCAGCTCGGGTTTGACGCCGATGAGGGCCTGGGCGCGTTGGAGCGCTTTTTTGGTGGCGAGCGTGGCATTCTCTTCGGCGGGAAAAATGTTTTCCGCGCCAATCTTATCCGCTAGCCCGCTGCGCCGCATGACGGCGGCTACTTCGCCATGCACGCCCGAGACGAGCAGGTGCCGGTTCTGGGAGCGAAGGTAGTCGAGGAGCTGAACCAGAGCCATGACGGTGGTGGCGTCCAGATGGCGGGCGTTTTTAAGGCGTAGAATGACGACCTTGATATTGGAGTCGGACGCGAGCCGGCGGACGCCGTCCTGGAACAAGTCGGCGGCGCCGAAGAACAAGTCCCCCTCTACGTGCACGATGGAAACTTGCGCGTGGTTGCGATCGGCGGGGGCGTCGATCTCCGACAGTTGCCCGCCGGTGTCGAACGCATGTTCCAGCAAGGTGGGAGCGCTGGCCTTTTGGAGGAAAAGCACCAGCGAAAGGCCGATGCCGGTATAGATCGCGGTGTCGAGTTGAAGAAACAACGCGGCGGTGAGGGTGAGCCAGAAAACCAGCGCGTCGCCTCGCGTCGCGCGGCGCACCATGAAAATTTGCGCGGGTTGGATCAGGCGGATCGCGATCACGATCAGGTACGCCGCAATGGCGGCGATGGGAATATAGGCGAGCAACGGGGACAACAGCAGTACTAACAAAAGCACTACACCGCTGGCGATGATCACGGCCCATTGGGTGCGGCCGCCGGCCTGCAATCCAGCGGCGCTGCGCAGAAAGGAAGCAGAGCCGGGCATCGCACCGAAGCCGGCGCCGACCATGTTGCCCAGGCCCATGCCGATCAATTCCTGGTTCGGATCGATGTGCTGGCCGGTTTTGGTGGCGAGGCTTTTGGCGATGGTAACGGCCTCGAGCATGCCGAGAATGGCGGCGGCGATGGCGACGCTTGTGACCTTGGGCAACAGGGCCAAGCCATCGGCGTTGAGGGGGAATCCGGTGAACAACGGCACGCCGCCGGAAATGTCGCCGAGGTCACGGACCACGCTCACGCCCATCTGATCGAGTGCGAGCAGCCAGCTCCCCAATCCCGCCAGGGTAAGCATCACGAGTCCGTCCGGCCAGTGGGCGCGCCAACGGCGCAGCCAGATAAGAATGAGCAGACCTCCGAGGCCGACGATGGCGGTCGCGGGATTGAATTGAAAACTGAATACGCTATCGGCGAGATGGCGCAGCGTGCCAGGGAGACTGACCTCGGTTCCCCGGGCGATGCCGAAAAGATTTCCCAGTTGACCCGTCGCAATGAGGATTCCGACCGCGGTCGAGTAGCCAACAATGACGGCACGGGAAATAAATTGAGTGACTTTCCCCAAGTCTGCGAAACCGGCAGCCAGTTGGAGGGCGCCCATGAGAAAGCCGATGATCAGCACCTTTTGGAGCGGATCCAGCGGTTCGGCCGCGAGGCTTAGGAGCGCGCCGGCGAGAATGATGCTGATGGTATTGGTGGGGCCAAAGACCAAATGCCTCGACGAACAATATAGCGAGCAGAGGACGGCCCCGACCAACGCACTGCCGATGACCGCCGGCACCGGGATGCCGATCAGCAGCGAGAATGCGACGGCTTGCGGAATCGTGAGCGCGGCAATGACCACGCCGGACCGGAGGTCGGCTTTGAGGTCGGCGGTCGTAAAGGTGCGCAGATCGCGCAGCAGCGGAGGAATGATATTGGCGCGCAGCTTGCCGCCGAGCCGTTGCATGCGTTGCTCCGCGGCGTCGCTCAGATCATCGAGCTCCTCGATTTTGGCGGACTTAAAAAATCGTTTAATCAACGCGGATCAGCGAGGGGCAGGTGCTGGTGGGAGTTAGAGGTTGCGAGTTCAAAGCACGATCCTCCGAACTCTTTCCCAACACGCAAGCGGGAGATCGCGCAGGCCCGGCATGTTGCTGCATCAACCGTTCCCCGCCACGGTCCGCTGCACGATTCGGCGCGATTCGGCGACGGCTTCCTGGGTGACGCGGTAGCCGGCGATCAGCGCGGCGGCGAGAAGTGCGAAGACAATCGTGCCGACGCTGAACACCACTCGCATGGCGAAGAAGGTTTCGTCCGTCTGCGCGGCTTTCAGTTCGGTTTCCCAGCCCGTGAGAGTAAGGGCGATCCCGGCGAGAAAAATGGACCCGGAAAGCGCGACCTTGAGCATCCAGCCCAGCACAGCGTTGAACATACCCTCGCGTCGGGCCCCCGTCACGACCTCGTCGAGGTCGCAGATATCGGCGGTCATGGATGGGACGAGCACCATCACGGCTACAAGCCCCGGAGCCGTCAGCAGCGAGGGCACAACCAGTAACCAGCCCGCGTCGGGCACGTAGCAAAACCACTTGGCGACGCCGCCAAGCGCGATCGAGAGGGTGCAGAGCAGGAACGTACGCTTTTTTCCGATACGCTGCGAAAGCCACACGATGCCGGGAATGGCGAGCAGTCCGCCGAGTTGGAAACCCGTGCCGGCGACGCCTTTTAAGAACGCGCCGTAGGCCATGTCGCCACCGTTGACGTAGAAAACGTTGAGGTAAAATCCGGTGTTATCGATGACGAGGATACTCGCGTAGATGAGGCACTGCGCCAGCGCCAGGAGCACGAAATCGCGGCGCTTGATCGTCTCGCGCCAGCCGCGCCAGAGCGAAAGCTTCGGGCCGATGGCCACGACGGGTCGCGGACGTTCCGGCACGCGGGCGGCGGTTACCGCGCCCAGCGAGGCGACGAGCACCCCAATGATCACGCCGCAGAAGCGACTGCCCGCAACGATGTTGTTGTTCGATGCGAGCAGGACGATTTTGAGTAGCCATTGGTTCACGACGCCGGACAGTTTGTGGAGCATCGACTTGGTCCCCATCAGTCGCGTGCGCTCGTGATAGTCGCGGGTCAGCTCCAGACCCAGCGCGCCGTACGGCACGACAAAAATCGAGTAGGCGGTGGCGAGGAGGAGTGAACCGATGGCGAGCCACCAAAAATAAAACGTCGGTGAGCGGCCGTCGGGAAAATACCAAATCCCGGCGGCGCAGAGGCCGGTGAGAAAAGCGCCGATCACGATAAACGGGCGGCGGCGGCCCCAGCGCGACTGGCAGTTGTCGCTGAGATTTCCAATCCACGGATCCATCACGGCATCCCAGAGACGCGGGAGTGCAATCGCGGCGCCGACCAGCACCGGACTGACGCCGAGGGTCAGGTTGAAAACGGGATTGGCGATCTGGTTGACGGAGTTGATCGCGAGATTCTCGGCAAACGCCGACGATCCGTACGCGATCCGCGTGCCGCGACTCACGATTTCCCCCGCGGGTGTTTCAGTGACCTTCGACTGCGCCGGAGGAGGTGTGACGGTCGTGATTTTCATGTCGTGGGTCCTTGGCCGAAGTCTGTCACTCCGCGGGCGAACTGCTTGATGCGGGTACGGGGAAATGGTTCGAAGGGAAGAGCCTTGAGCGCGCCGTGCTCGACGGCGGGCTGCGTCAATTCGCGGGCGCCAAGCACGCTGATTGCCTCTGCTCGCAGCGAAGCTACGATTTCGGGATACTCCGCGGCGAGACACTGGGACTCCGTGGCATCGGTTTGAAGATTGAAGAGCAGCTCGCGGCCACCGTTGGCGAGCCAGATGTATTTCCAGGCACCGCGTCGGACCATGCATTTGAAATGACGCGTGCCCGGCGTGCCATACATGCCGAAGAGAGACTCGCGGGCAGGCGCTGCGTTGGTCAGCGGCCCGAGCAGATCGTGTCCGTCGCGCAGTTCCGGCGCGCCGCTGGCCGCGGTGGCGAGTCCGAAGAGATCGGTGAGGGCAGCGAGTCCGTTGAAACGCGTTCCGGCCGGCACGCGGCCGGGCCAGCTGACGAGAAACGGGATGCGACAAGACGCTTCGAAGAAACTCTCTTTTTGCCAGGCGCGATGATCACCCATGTGGTCGCCGTGGTCGGAGAAGAAACAGATGAGCGTATTGGCAGCGTCAGGACGCGACTCGACCGCATCCAGAATGCGACCGATGCAGTCGTCGATAAACGTGATCGAGCCGAGATAGCGCGCGCGCAGGCGACGGGCTTGCGACGGCGGAATCTCGCAGGCCCAGACGGCGTGGTTCATCCACGCGAGATAGTCATCGGCCTCATCGACCGCGGGATCGCCGAGTTGCGGACTCGTCATGTCATCCGGATTGAACATCCGGTTGTAAGGGACGGGCGGGGCGATCGGCGGATGCGGAGTGACAAATGAAACGAAACCGAAATACGGCCGCGGATCCGGATTGGCCAGTTCCTCGGCGGCGCGGGTGGCGAGCCAGGCTTCGCCGGTGAGGGCGGCGGGCATGGGGCGCAATTGCGGCACGTAATACATATCGCTGCGTTCGCCGTGAACCTGTTCGATGTGCGCGAAATCGGGGGAACGCGCGCGAAGCCAGCGCACGTAGTCGTCGCTGAGGAAATCCTCCTCCGTAGGCCAGAGTTCTTCGCTATATTCTTGGACTTGGAACCCGAGCGGCTCGAGACGCGGCTCGGTGTGAAATTTACCCAGGCCCCACGTGCGGTAACCGCGGGCGGACATGGTTTCCGCGAGGTAAGGGCCGCAGCGTTCGCGGACGTGGTCGCCCGGAGCCCAGTTGCTCAACCAACTGGTTTTCGAGGGCTCGCACCCGCTCATGAGCGAGTACCGGGCGGGAACGCACACCGGACACGACGAGTAAGCGTTGGTGCAAGCGACCCCGCGACGGACGAGACGGTCGAGATTGGGGGTGCAGGCAGGAGAGGCTCCAAGGGCAGCAATGGTATCGAACCGCTGCTGATCGGTCATGACGAAGAGAATATTGGGCGGCATCAAGCGAAGGAATGAGACGAAAGATCGGATGCGAGAGCGGGGAAAACCAAAATGAATCTCGATGGCGAAAGTTGCTACGACGAGGATAAATCGCGGCAGCTTTGTTTAGCTGAGAGAAAATCGATTTCCCAAGAAGGCCGTGCGGCAACGCTCGTTAGCGGAACCGCGGCCCCACGATGCTCAAGGCAAGCATCGTGGAAATTTGGATACGATGGCGAGTGAGGTTAAACGACGACATAGCCCGCCCGGAGCCGGGTCTTCCATCGGTGGTAGCGGGAGCGTACGAGGTCGGACTTAGAACCGAATGTCGGTGGAGAACTGGAGCGTGGATGGAGTCACGAAGTAACCGCGGCGGTCGCGATAGTCGGCGTTAGTCACGTTCTGCCAGTTCAAGCGGAAGCTGGTATCTCGGCCGATGACCTTGGTTCTATACGCCGCAAAGAAATCGAAGCGGACGGGGTCATCCACCTGCTGGACGAAGCGATGAATGTAGGTGGGAAACTGCTGGATCGGACCCTGGCGCCAGGTGACGCCTCCCCCGAATGACAGGCCGCGGAATGGGGTATCCCTTTTGAAATCGTAGCTCATCCAGAGGCGAATGTCGTGTTTCGCAACGCCCTCCTTGGGCAGTCCGATAATATCAGGAACGCCATCACGATTTTCGTCCGGACTGTTGTTGTCGCCCGTAATGACATTCTTACTCACGTATGCGTCGGTGTAGGCGTACGCGGCCATGATTGAGAGATTTGGAATGGGCGTGTACACGAGATCGAGCTCCAGGCCCTGAGAGAGCTCTTCGCCGCTCGGGATATTATTATTTTCGGTGAAGACGCCTCCGAGGAATTGAACGATGTTCTCCCGAGTGATGCGATAAACCGCGAGCGTTCCGGTTAGTTTGCCATCAAGTGGACTGAACTTTAGTCCGACTTCCTTGCCGGAGCCCTTCTCCGGATCCACGAAACCGAGAGACGGGTTGATCGTACTCGCGGGCCCGTTGGGCCGATAGGAATCGGAGGTGAGGGCGTAGAGATTGTAGCCCTTGGCAAGTTCGAAAATCGCACCGAACTGGGGAGACGTGGCGGTTTTGTTCTGGGACCGGATATCAATGAAATGTCCACCCACCAGAAAGTTCAGTCGACCCTCCATGAGTGTAATATAGTCGGTGATATAGGCGCTGGTGACCGGCACCGGGTTGGGATTGGTATTGCCCGCGACACCGGTGATGGGCGTAGCGAAGGGATCGTTCAGGCTGAAGACCGAGCGCGGTGCGCCGGGAAACGAGACGACCTTCGGGCCGTTGGCATCAGCGACGATCGTCGCTTCATTGGCGAAGACGCGGCTGTCGAAATAGGCGTAACCGAAATTTGTATCCTTATTGTCGCGGTACCCGAATGAAAGTTTATGGTCGGTTTTTCCCAGTTTCAAAGCATGCAGAACCTTGAGTGAGAGGCCGCGGTGGTCGGTCTTGCGGGGCTCCACGACCATGCGGGCGGGACCGGCAATAAATTGTCCCTGGGCGTTCGCTCCCATGCGGCCGGTGCCGATGTTGAAGTAGTGCACTCCATCGATTTCGGTCTGCACGAACGAAGCCAGAACCGTGGTGTTGGCACCAACGTGTTGAACCAGTCGCAGGCTGACGCCCTTGTCTTCCTGTTGCCAGTCGTCGTGCGGGGTCACGAAGGTGAAATCGCGGAAGATCGGAACGAAGCCCCGCGCGAAAACACTCCCGCCTTCGCCGGTATTGCGGAAGGGAGTCTGGATGCGGTTGAGGCGACCATCCTCCTTCGACCAATTGATCCGCGCATCGATCACCGTATTCTTACCGTACTCCACGTGGAGCGCGGGTGATACGATGGTGCGGTCACGGAGTTCATTTGCGCGGGCGAATCCCTCCCGTGATTGACCGAGAATCATGCGAGCCGCCGCGCGCCATTGGCCGGTCCGTGCCAGCGCTTGATTATGATCGATGAGGCCGCTGAACGAGCCGTATTCTGCGTACGTGGCACTCAGGATGGTCTCGGTTTTAAAGTGGGCTTGCTTCTGAATAATATTAACCAAGCCGGACGGATCAGCGGTACCGTAGATGATAGCTCCGGGGCCTTTGAGCACTTCGACCCTTTCAATGATAGCGCGGTCGGTCGCAGTGTTAAACGGCTCTCCGTCGCGCAACACGTTGCCGGTGGAGAAGCCTCGGATGGCGAACAGTTCTGAGCCGCTGGAGCGACCGGTGTTGCTGACGCCGCTGACATAACGAAGCGCGTCTTCGACCTTGACGATGCCGCTGTCCTCGAGAAAGCGAGGAGTGAGGACGATCAACGGAATGGGAACGCGATCGATCGCGAGCGTGAAGCCAAGACCGCTGGCGCTGGATTGAGTCCGATATCCTTCCAGCGAATCTGATTTAACGGTGAACGGATCGAGCACGATGGCCTTGTCGGAATCGGCGGAGGTGGGGGTAGCAGCGGTCTGTGCTGGCAGGTTGGCAGCAAGGGCAAGGAGCGCAGTTAGCAAACACGACGCAGTTCGGCGGGTAGTTGTCATGAGCGGGGAGTTGAGCTGGGACGTGACTCCGCGTGGGGCGGCCGTCGCGTGGGGATTTAGGATGCGGGGAAAGATTAGCAGATGGCCGTCGCCATAAACCATGGACAGGAGGAGATTCTCTTGTGGTATTGCATTCC